>CAZYRV010000013.1:24087-32909 GCA_964649485.1 uncultured Oscillospiraceae bacterium
AGAATCGGCGAGGACAAGCTTTCTGGCTTTGAAAAGGACATGGAGAGAATAATCGCAATGGTGGACGAGCTTCCCGACCTTGAGGGCGAGGTTGACGTGCTTTTGCCCGAAACGGCAATGACACTTCGCCACGACGAAATCAAAGGCGGCTTTAACCGGGAACAAATGATGGCAAATGCACCGCAAATGCAGGCGGGCTGTGTCGTTGTTCCGAAAACGCTTGAATAGGGGGAAGATGATGGATTTATACACTTTGCCGGCATATAAGCTGTCGGAGATGCTCAAAAACAAGGAAATAAGCGCAGTAGAGCTTGCGAAAGAATCACTTTCGAGAATCAAGGCGGCTGACGATAAGCTCAATGCTTACATTACCGTCACGGACGAGCTTGCCTTAGAGCAGGCGAAAGCCGCTGACGAACGTATCAAAAGCGGACAAGCCCACGCTTTGACAGGTATTCCGATTGGAATCAAGGATAATATTTCCACAAAGGGTACGCTTACAACCTGCGCTTCTAAAATGCTTTATAATTATGTTCCGCCGTTTGACGCAACCGTTATGGAGAAAATCAACGGCGCAGGGCTTGTCATGACGGGAAAGCTTAACCTTGACGAATTTGCTATGGGCGGCTCGACAGAAAGCTCTTACTTCGGCACAACCCATAATCCCTATGATTTAAGCCGTGTTCCCGGCGGCTCGTCCGGAGGAAGCGCAGCGGCGGTTTCGTCGGGCGAATGTGCGCTTGCTTTAGGAACAGACACGGGCGGCTCTATCAGAATGCCCGCCGCATATTGCGGAGTCGTCGGGCTTAAGCCTACTTACGGCGCTGTTTCACGCTTTGGTGCGGTTGCTTTCGCAAGCTCGCTTGACCAAATCGGGCCTATCGCCCGCACCGTCACCGACACGGCGATGCTTTACAGCCTTATTTGCGGCCGTGACGAGCGTGACGCAACCTCTGCTTCAATAAGCCACCCCGATTATGCGGCGAACCTGAATGCTGACGTAAAAGGCATGAGAATCGGCATTGCCGAGGAATATTTCGGCGACGGAATCGACGAGGAAGTCAAAACCGCCGTCTTGGACAGGGTTCAAGACCTCCAGAAGCAGGGCGCTCAAATCGTGAAAATAAGCCTGCCCAGCACGAAATATGCCCTCAACGTCTACTATATTATTTCCTCGGCGGAGGCAAGCTCGAACCTTGCACGCTTTGACGGTGTGCGCTATGGTTATCGTTCGCCTGATTGTGATAATTTGCTTGATTTATACGTTAAGTCAAGAAGCGAGGGCTTTGGCGACGAGGTAAAGCGCCGGATCATGCTTGGAACATTCGTGCTTTCAAGCGGCTATTTTGATGCCTACTATAACAAGGCAAAGCGCATGATGGCAAGGATTAAAGCCGAATATGACGAGGCATTCAAGTCCTGCGACGTAATCGCCGCACCGACTTCACCGTGTGTTCCCTTTAAAATCGGCGAAAACATTTCCGACCCGATTAAAATGTACCAGTCGGATATACTTACGGTTGCATCAAATATTGCGGGAGTTTGCGCAATAAGCACTCCTGCGGGAATGTCGGACGGGCTTCCTCTGGGAATCCAGTTTATCGGCGACCGCTTTGACGAGCAGAAAATCTTAAACGCCGCCTATGCGGTTGAAAAAATCGTCGGCGAGGCAAAGGCAGTAAAAGTCGGAGGTGCGGTATGAAAAGCTATGAAACAGTAATCGGACTTGAAGTCCACGCAGAGCTTAAAACCCAATCAAAGGCATATTGCTCGTGCCGAAACGCCTTCGGGCTTGAAGTCAACAGCCAGATCTGCCCCATCTGCATGGGTTATCCCGGCGCTTTGCCAAGCCTGAACGAAAAGGTTGTCGAGCTTGCAATCAGAATGGGACACGCTTTGAACTGTACAATACATTCCCTTTCAAAGCAGGACAGAAAAAACTATTTTTACCCCGACCTGACAAAGGGCTATCAGATTTCGCAGTCGGACATTCCGCTTTGCGAAAAGGGCTTTCTTGACGTGCTTATTGACGGCGAGGAAAAGCGAATCGGCGTCACAAGAATCCATATCGAGGAGGACGCAGGAAAGCTTCTCCATGACGAAAGCTTTGACGGAACGCTTGTTGACTTTAACCGCTGCAGCGTGCCGCTTATCGAAATTGTTTCCGAGCCTGATTTAAGAAGCTCTGCCGATGCAAAGGCTTATCTGGAAACGCTTAAAACTATCCTTATTTACCTCGGAATTTCCGACGGAAAAATGCAGGAGGGAAGCATTCGCTGTGACGTAAACGTTTCTGTCCGTGAAAAGGGTTCGGACAAATTCGGAACCCGTGTTGAGATGAAAAACGTCAACAGCTTTTCGGGTGCAATGCGTGCGATTGATTATGAATCGGCAAGGCAGATTGAGGTTATTGAAAACGGCGGCATAATCGAGCAGGAAACCCGCCGCTGGGACGATGCAAAGGGCATGAGCATCGCAATGCGTACAAAGGAAAACGCAAACGACTATCGCTATTTTCCGGAGCCTGATTTAGGCACAATTTACGTTCCTGAAGAAAAAATCAAGGAAATCAAGGACAGCCTCCCCGAGCTTCCCACGACAAAGCTTTTACGCTTTGTAAAAGAGCTTGATATTCCGCAGGTTGAGGCGGAAGCCATTATTACCAACATGGATAAGTGCCGCTTTTTCGAGGAGGGGCTTGCGGCGGGAAAATGCACCGCAAAGGGGCTTGTAAACTGGATTCTGGGCGATGTTTCCAAGGTGATGAACGACAGCGGCAAAAGCATTTACGAAACCAAGCTTACCGCCGATAAGCTTACCGGGCTTATCGGGCTTGTCGAGGGAGGAAAGCTTTCGACGACAGCGGCAAAAACAGTTTTCACAGAGCTTTTAAGCTTTGATAAAGCTTTGCACGATATAATCGAGGAAAAGGGGCTTTCGCAAATCTCCGACGAAACCGTAATCGAACAGATTGTCAAGGATGTAATCGCCGCAAACCCGAAATCCGTCGAGGATTATCAAGGCGGCAAGACAAATGCTTTGGGCTTTCTTGTCGGACAGTGTATGAAAGCATCTAAAGGCAAGGCAAACCCCGCAATGTGTAAGGAGCTTGTTCTCAAAAATATAAGCGCGGTTTAATCCTTGAATGCCACAATTTTCTAAAGGTGACTTATGAATTTAAACCGCATCATCTCCGTGTTCCCGACAATTTTTGCCGTCGCAATGGGCGGCTGTGCCATCACAGAGGATAATCCCGCCGAAACCACGGCGGCTTCTCTCCCCGTGCTTACCGCAACGGTTCAGACGACGCAGGCGACCACAGAAGCCAAGCCGCAGATAACCCCTCCCGAGGGGGTTTTGGTTGAAACGGACGAAACTGTGCTTGCGATTGAAACAGTTGAAGTTACAAGCGAAAATACAGAGCCAAGGCATGACAACCAGCCTGTGCAGACAATGGAAGTCGCCGTGATCGGGCGTGAAAAAATTGTTGAATCAGGCGGCGTAAGCCTCGATATCAAGACGAAAAGACCGTCAAATTTCAATATTCCCAAGGATATGCAAAACCTTGTGATTGACTATTTCACAAGCCTGTATTCAAGCCTCGGAAGCCTTTCCGCAAGCTCTCTTGAAGGCTTTTTCGATATGAAAAGCCAAGAGGCGGTGATTTCTGCTGTTCTGCACGATGAAATATTTAATTATCTCGTCGAAACAAGAAGTGCGCAGGAAAACGATTTAAGCTTTGACAAGGCGGAAATTTTAATTACTTATACAGATTTTTTCAAGTATAACGACGTTTATTATCTTGATTTTCACATAGGCGAAACGGTTTATTTCGGCTTTAATCCCGACAAGCCCGCCATTTCCTCCGCAATGGAGCAGTATGTGCAGATTGTAAAGACCGACGGCGGATATAAAATTTTAAACCACGAGGAAGATATTGACATATACAACCTCTTTACAGCAAAGCTTGAATATTCGGGCTTAAATCAGGATACGGCGAAAAAATCCGAGGTTAAGACCGTTTTGTCGGAGATAAAAAGCTCTCTTGTGACGACGGCAAAGGCGGATATTTCCGCTTTGAAAGCCTCCCGTGAAAGATATAACGCAAAGCCCGAAGCCTATAAAACGACTGCGGCGGCTGACAATGCCTATAATGCGAAAAAAGCGGTTGAATATTCGTATAAATGGACGGACAGCGAAAGCGCCGTGCGCAACCCAAGCTTTGGAGTCTATGATTATTACGGCGGGAACTGTCAGAATTTTGCTTCTCAATGCCTTTACGCAGGCGGGATACCTATGGATATAAAAGGGCAGATTGAATTACAGTGGAAATGGTACGGTGAAAAAACCGATTATTCCCAAAGCAAAAACGGCAGATCGTACAGCTGGGCAAGCACGGGCTATTTCTATGATTATGCCAAGTATAACACAGGCTTCGGGCTTGTGGCAGAGCTTGACCGAAACCTTTACAGCGCACGTGTCGGCGACCTTATTTATATGTTTGTTGACGATGTTGCGTATCACACCGTAATCGTGACTGAAATCGTCAAGGACAGCGACGGCAACGTCGTTGACCTGCTTGTAAACTCAAACACAACTGACAAAATCGACTTCCCTCTTTCCGCTTATCCGTACACGGACCAGCGGCTTGTGAAAATTATCGGCTGGAACAATTAGGACTTGAAAAATTTATTATCTTATGCTATACTGTTAATCATCAAGCCTTAGGGCTTGTCTTAAGGAAAACCGCCTGATGCGAAAGCGTTATGGCGGGCTTTGCCTATTCCATTGCTGAAAGGCAGGTGTTTATATGAAGTGCCCCGAATGCGGACACGACGACAGCAAGGTTATTGACTCCAGACCGACTGACAACAAAATACGGCGGCGGCGGGAGTGTACAAAATGCGGTTGCCGTTTCACGACCTACGAGGTTGTGGAGAACATTCCGCTTATGGTAATCAAAAAGGATAACTCAATCGAGCCGTTTGACAGGCAAAAGCTTGTTGACAGGCTTTTGAGGGCGACAGTCAAGCGCCCCGTAAAGCTTGAAACCGTTGAAAATATGGTTGAGGACATTCTGCAGGAGCTTAAAAACAAGCTTACACGGGAAGTCACGTCCGACAAAATCGGCGAAATGGTGCTTCACAGGCTTAAGCAGGTTGACCATGTCGCCTATATACGCTTTGCCTCGGTATATCGGGAATTTGACGATATAGAAAGCTTTTTGCGCCTTATTCAAGAGCTTTCAATGGAAAATGACGAAACAGAAAAATAACACCCGCACAAAAGTGCTAGAACGGAGAAAATCTTGGCGGCAACCTTTTTTAAAGCCATTTTAGGAGGCTTTGCAATAAGCATAGGAGGAATAATTTATCTCACCCTCCACGACAATCACATTGTCGGCGCTTTATTATTTTCAATCGGACTTTTTACGATTTACACCTTTGATTTTAACCTTTTCACGGGAAAAGTCTGCTTTATCCCCAACAAAAAACCACATTTTCTGCTTGATGTCGGGCTTGTCTACCTCGGAAACCTTGTCGGAACCGTCGGCACAGCCTATATTCTGCGGCTTACAAAGCTTTCGGCGCTTATCCCCTATGCGGAGGAAAGTGCGGCGAAAAAGCTCTCGGACACCTTGCCAAGCAGCTTTGCGATGGCTTTCATGTGCGGGGTGATGATGTCGGTTGCCGTAATCGGCTTTATGACAGTAAAAGACAGTGTCGGAAAGCACCTTGCCCTTGTCATGCCGATTATGGTGTTTATTCTGGCGGGCTTCGAGCATAGCATAGCAAACCTTTTTTACTATTCCTTCGCAAATGCGTGGAGCGCCCACGCAGTGCTTAACAGTGCGGTTCTTGCTGTGGGAAACCTTGCGGGAGGAATGCTTATTCCGCTTTCTATGCGGCTTATCACAGGGAAAAAGCTTGGCTGTGAAGAGGCGCTACATAAATAAAGGGGGAAACCATGTATTTTTCAAGCGAACGAGGCGTTTTTTCCGCCCTTTCGGATACAATACTTATGTCGGCGAAAACCCTTGATACCGCCATTCGCTGCCTTTATGCGCTTGGCGAAAGAGATTTTTACAATATTCCCGCCGACGATATTATTGGTCTTACGCTTGCCGACATTACCCACGCAAACGCACTTTCCTGCCTCGGGCTCAGGCTTGACAAAAGCGCAAGCCCGCTTCTCCACACACCGCAGTTTGAGCGAATCTGCCCGCTTATTGCGTATTCGTTTGCCGTTCGGCTTCCGACACTCAAAGAAGTCAAAAAGGGCAAGGATTTTATGACGGATAAGCAAATTCGTGAGGTTTTCGAGCTTGCCTGCCAAGGCGGGGCGGAAAATTTTGACGGTGTTATAAAAGAAAGCTTTGACGAAAACAGAAAAGCCGTGCGGCGGAAAAGAGAAATCCCCGATTATTGCGCAGATTGGCTTTTTGACTATATTTCAAGCCATATTCCAGAGCTTGAGTCAACCGCAAACAGAGTGCTGTTTTTCCGCGGATCAGCGGAAATGCTTTTGCCGAAGTTTTACGCAGAGCTTTCAGATAAGCTTGAAAAGATCGTTTTAGAATTTTCCGTATAAGGGGTATAGAATGAAAAAATATATTGCGGCTTTTTTGACGATAACATTGCTTTTTACCGCCTGTAACGGCGGCGAAAGCTCTCAAAAGGAGGAAACCACAGTGACGGAAACAAAAACGGAAGCTTCAGACACAGCCGCCGAAACAACGGCTTTGACGGAAGCGGATTATTCCTCCATGAGCAAGGAAGAAATTTACAAACTTATGATAGACCGCTCGCTTAAAAGTGTAGGCGACACGACAAGGCTTCGGGCGGCGCTTGCAAGGGCGGAAAACGGCGAGGAAATCACAATCGGCTATATCGGCGGCTCTATAACGGAGGGGCTTACGGCGGGCGCTGAAAAGTGCTGGGCAAAGCTTAGCCATGATTATATCGAGGCGAAATATCCAAACGCAACCGTGAATTATGTAAATGCGGGCATGAGCGGCACTCCCTCGGTTTTGGGGACAATCCGTGCCCAACGTGACTTGCTTTACGCAAAGCCTGACATTGTTTTTGTTGAATTTGCGGTGAACGATGCACAGGATAAAGTCCATAAGGACGCTTATGAAGGGCTTGTCCGCACGATTTTACAGCAGGAAAACAACCCCGCAGTCGTGCTTTTGTTCACGGTTCTGGAAACGGGCTATACCTGCCAGAGCCAGATGGCTTTTGTCGGCGAAAACTATGATTTGCCGATGATAAGCGTTCCTGATGCGCTTACGCCCGAATTTGAGGCGGGAAGAATGGCTTGGACGGACTATTCCGACGACCAGTCGCACCCGAATATCGAGGGGCATAAAATGGTTACGGACATGGTTGCGAACTGGTTCGACACGGCGGCGCAAACGGACGGCGGCGAGCTTATGCCGCTTGCAGAGCCTGTTTACAGCGACCATTTCGAGGATATGAAATTTATTGACAGGCTTACGCTTGTGCCGGATTCGCTCGGCGATTTTGCTGAAAAGGACTTGCTTGCGCAATTTCCGAACGGCTGGGTCAGACGAAGCGGAACGGATAAATTCACGTTTAAGCTTACATCAAAAAATTTATTTTTAGTTTTCCATTGCAACAAAAACGTAAAATTCGGCTCGGTTGTCGTCGAGGTTGAGGGCGAGCCGAAAATTACGGTTAATTCCAACAAAACAACAGGCTGGAACAACCCCGAGGCACAGCTTATTTTCGACGGCGACGAGGTGAAAGAGCGCACCGTCACAATCTATGCCGCCGAGGGAAGCGAGGAGCTTTATTTCGGCATAATGGGCTTTGGTTTCAGCGATAAATAAACAGCTTATACAGAGCAAGGAAAGGGAAAATCATGGCAAAAAAGCTTTTTACATCAGAAAGTGTAACGGAAGGACACCCCGACAAAATCTGCGACCAGATTTCGGACGGAGTTCTTGACGCAATTTTAGAGCAGGATCCAATGGCAAGGGTTGCCTGCGAAACGGCGACGACAACAGGTCTTGTGCTTGTCATGGGCGAAATCACGACGACGGCTTATGTCGATATTCCAAAAATAGCAAGAGGAATAATCAAGGAAATCGGTTATGATAATATAGGATACGGCTTTGATTCAAGCACCTGCGCCGTCCTGACGGCAATCGACGAGCAGTCGCCCGACATTGCCATGGGCGTAAACAACTCTCTTGAGGGCAGAAGCGATAATCTTTACGACACTGGTGCGGGCGACCAAGGAATGATGTTCGGCTTTGCCTGCGACGAAACGGAAGAGCTTATGCCGCTTTCGATTTCGCTTTCGCACAGGCTTGCAAGGCGGCTTTCGGAGGTTCGCAAAAACGGAAGCCTGCCCTATCTTCTCCCCGACGGAAAAACACAGGTGACGGTTGAGTATGAAAACGGCTCTCCCAAGCGGATTGACACCATTGTTGTTTCGTCACAGCACAAGGAAGAAGCAACGCTTGAGCAGATTCGCAAGGACATTATCGAGCACGTCATAAAGCCGGTTGTTCCGGCAAATATGCTTGACGGCGAAACAAGATATTTCGTAAACCCGACAGGGCGCTTTGTCGTCGGCGGGCCGCAAGGCGACAGCGGGCTTACGGGCAGAAAAATAATCGTTGACACCTACGGCGGCTTTTCAAGGCACGGCGGCGGCGCTTTTTCGGGAAAAGACCCGACAAAGGTTGACCGTTCGGCGGCTTATGCGGCACGCTATGCGGCGAAAAATATCGTTGCGGCGGGGCTTGCGAAAAAAGCGGAGGTTCAGCTTGCTTACGCAATCGGCGTGGC
>CAZYRV010000013.1:32919-34957 GCA_964649485.1 uncultured Oscillospiraceae bacterium
AAGGCGCTTTTAAAGGTGTTCGATTTCCGCCCCGCAAGCATTATCGATATGCTTGATTTGCGCCGCCCGCAGTATAGAAAGCTTGCCGCATACGGACACATGGGCAGGACGGATCTTGACGTCGCATGGGAAAAAACCGATAAAATTGATGCGCTTTTAAAGGCGCTTTCAGAATAAATAAACCTTTGAGGGGTATGTATGAAGATTGATAAGGTTGATTTAAAGCTTATAAATATCCTTGGGAAAAACGGCAGAATGCCCTTAAACCACCTTGCAAGGGAGGCTTTTTTGTCGTCGCCCGCCGTTTCGTCAAGAATGGAAAAGCTTGAAAAAAACGGCGTCATCACCGGCTATCAAGCAAAAATCAACCACCAAAAGCTTGGCTATCACATAACCGCTTTCATAAATCTGGAAATGGACCCCCAGCTTAAGCCGAAATTTTACCCCTTTATACAGGAATGCCACAACGTTTTAGAGTGCAATTGCGTGACGGGAAGCTATTCTATGCTTATAAAGGTTGCGTTTAAAAGCACGCAGGACTTGGACGCATTCATTAACCGCTTGCAGGAATTCGGAAGCACCTCGACGCAAATCGTCTTTTCAACCCCTGTCGAGCCTCGCTCGATTACTTACCAGCAGGAATAGCAATGGAAAATTATAGCGGTTTAACTCAAGCGGAGGTTGACGAACGCAGAAAAAAAGGGCTTGTAAACGGAAGCTTTAACGTCCCCACAAAGTCAATCCCGACAATTCTCAAGGAAAATATTCTCACCCTGTTTAACCTTATAAATGCGGTTCTTGCCGTATTTGTAATCATGATAGGGTCTTACAAAAACGCCCTTTTTATGGGCGTTATTTTGTCGAATATTGCGATTGGAATTTTTCAGGAAATACGTGCAAAGCGCACGGTTGACAAGCTTTCGCTTATTTCAGCGCCAAAAGCAAGGGTTGTGCGTGACGGAAAAGAGGTTGAAATTCCCGCCGCCGAAATTGTCCTTGACGAGCTTTGCGTGCTTGAAAACGGAATGCAGGTCTGCGCCGATTGTGAGATTGTTGACGGCGAATGCACTGTCGACGAAAGCCTTGTCACAGGAGAAAGTGACCAGATTCGCAAAAAAACAGGCGATATGCTTTTGTCAGGCTCGTTTATCACGGCCGGCAGAGTTGCCGCAAAAGCTGTTAAAATCGGTGCGGAAAGCTATGCCAACAGGATTACGGGCGGTGCGAAATACATAAAAAAGCCAAATTCTGTCATGCTTTCGTCGATTAATAAAATTATCCGCATAATTTCAATTTGCATTGCTCCGCTTGGCTTGATTTTATTTTACAAAAGCATTTTTATCACCGAGCAAAGCTTTAACCGTGCCGTAGAAAGCACGGTCGCCGCACTTATCGCAATGATTCCGGAGGGGCTTGTCCTGCTTACCAGCCTTGCCCTTGCCGTAAGCGTGATCCGCCTTGGAAAGCGCAAGGCGCTTGCGCAGGATTTATATTGTGTCGAAACCTTGGCGAGGGTTGATGTGCTTTGCCTTGACAAAACAGGCACAATCACTGAGGGGAAGATGGCGGTTGAGGAGGTTATTTCACTTGACGGCTCTGACGTCAAAACAATTCTTGCTGAATTTGCCGCCGCATCTGAAGATAAAAACGCAACTATTGAGGCAATCAGGGCGGAATTTTCCGGCGAAAAAAGCCTTGTCTGCACAGGAAGATTGCCTTTTTCATCAGTAAAAAAGCTCTCCGCAATAAGCTTTGCCGACTTAGGAACATTTGTCCTTGGCGCACCCGAATTTGTTCTTGGCGGCAACACGTATTCAATAAAACCAACCCTTGATTCCCTCACGGAAAAAGGGCTTAGAGTGCTTGTACTTGCCCATTCCGACGAGGACATAAACGGCGATAATCCGCCCGAAAAGCTTGTTCCCATCGGAATTGCCGCCCTCACCGACAAGCTTCGCCCCGACGCAGAGGAAACGCTTGCCTTCTTCCGCAAGCAAGGCGTTGAAATCAAGATTATTTCGGGTGACAACCCGAAAAC
>CAZYRV010000013.1:34967-35207 GCA_964649485.1 uncultured Oscillospiraceae bacterium
TTCGGACTGTGAAATTGCCGCCGCCTCCCAAAAATACACGGTTTTCGGCAGGGTTTCGCCGTATCAGAAGCTTGAGCTTGTAAAAGCTCTTAAAAACGGCGGCCACACCGTGGCAATGACAGGCGACGGCGCAAACGACGTTCTGGCGCTTAAGGAGGCGGATTGCGGCATCGCTATGCAATCGGGAAGCGATGCGGCACGAAATGTGTCGTCAATCGTTCTGCTTGACTCGTCCTTCGC
>CAZYRV010000014.1:0-511 GCA_964649485.1 uncultured Oscillospiraceae bacterium
TTTCTATAAAAATAAGGAAAGTCTTGAGAAAAAAAGCGGAAAAGAGCTTGATATCAAGTATATTCTTGATGTAAGAGATTTTCCCGACAGTCCCTATGCCGACAAATTCACCAAAAATTTTGAGGATATTTTAAACGACGACGAGGTAACGGTCGCCGCCGAGGTTATCGGCGGATTAAACCCCGCTTACGACTTCGTAAAACGGCTTCTCCTTGCGGGGAAAAGCGTCGTCACGTCAAACAAAGAGCTTGTCGCCGCAAAAGGTGCAGAGCTTCTCGCAATCGCAAAGGAAAAGGGCGTAAGCTTTTTCTATGAAGCAAGCGTCGGCGGCGGCATTCCGATTATCCATCCGCTTCAGATGTGCCTTTCCGCAAACGAAATTGACGAAATTGCGGGAATATTAAACGGCACAACCAACTTTATTCTTACAAAAATGATTCGTGACGGAATGGGCTTTGACGAGGCGCTTAAAATCGCCCAAGACCTCGGCTATGCCGAGCGCAACCCCTCC
>CAZYRV010000014.1:521-12305 GCA_964649485.1 uncultured Oscillospiraceae bacterium
ATTTGCATTCTTGCCGCACTTTCCTGCGGACGGCATATTTATCCCGAAAATGTCCATACTGAAGGAATAACAAAGGTTACGCTTGAAGACGTCGAATACTGCGAAAGCTTCGGCGGCGTCATCAAGCTTATCGGCTGGGCAAGAAACGACGGCGGCAAGGTCACGATTATGGCTTGCCCTGCGTTTATCAAAAACGAAAGCCAGCTTGCAAGCGTAAATGACGTATTCAACGCTATATTGGTGCGTGGAGATTCAACGGGCGATGTCGTTTTCTACGGCAAGGGCGCCGGAAAGCTCCCCACGGCAAGCGCCGTTGTTTCCGATATTATAAATGCTATTCAGAAAAGCCACAAAAACAAGAGCCTCGACTGGGTTGATTCCGAGCAAAGCTTTGTTGCGGATTATAAAACCGCTCTCTGCCGTCATTACATAAGGGTTGACGGCGCAAATAAGGCTGAAATCAAAAAGCTTTTCGGAGATGTCCAATATCTGAGCCGCAAGGATTCGCCCGACAGCGAGCTTGCGTTTGTTACTGATGAAATTGTTGAGGGCAAGGCGGACGAGCTTTGCGGAAAACTCGGGGAAAATGCGACGGTTATCGCAAGAATAAGGGTTTTGAACTATTAAGGAGTATTTATGGAAGTCACAACAAGCGGTACGGAAAAGCCATACTATAAACGGGTTTTGCTCAAGCTTTCGGGCGAGGCTCTTGCAGGCGATAAAAAAATCGGGCTTGATATGCCGACGGTTAAATCAATTTGCGAAAGCATAAAAAAGGTCTGGGAAATCGGCACGGAAATAGGCATTGTCGTCGGCGGAGGAAATTTTTGGCGGGGACGAAGCACCGAAAATATGGACAGGGCTCGTGCCGACCATATCGGTATGCTTGCAACAACAATGAATGCGCTTGCCGTTGCGGATATGCTTGAAAGCCTCGGCTGTGAGGTTCGTGTCCAGACCGCAATCACAATGCAGCAAATCGCCGAGCCTTACATCAGAAACAAAGCCCTGCGCCACCTTGAAAAGGGCAGAATTGTTATTTTCGGCTGCGGAACGGGAAGCCCCTTTTTCTCAACCGATTCTGCCGCTTCTCTGCGTGCCGCCGAAATCAACGCCGACATTCTGCTTAAAGCAACAATGGTTGACGGGGTTTACGACAAGGACCCGATGAAATTCAGCGATGCGGTGCGCTATGAAAACCTTACTCATAAAGACATTTTGGTAAACGGGCTTAGAGTTATGGACGGTGCGGCGGCGGCAATGTGCATTGACAACAACATACCGCTTCTCGTGTTCAACCTCCACCGCCCCGACAACATCGTTGACGCTGTTTTGGGGAAAAAAATCGGTACGCTTGTCGTAAGCAATTAACGCAACCTTTGGATAGCCCCGCAAAGGCGGCTTATCCTTAAATACCCATAACCTAACAGAAAGGATTTTTACCATGAACGATATTTTGACGACCACCAAGGAAAAAATGAAAAAATCCATTGCCGCACTCGAAACGGAGTATGCATCAATCCGTGCGGGAAGGGCGACACCTGCCGTTCTTGACAGGATAACCGCCGAATATTATGGAACGCCCACCCCGATAAATCAGCTTGCTTCTATTTCTGTCGCAGAAGCAAGAATCCTCGTCGTCCAGCCCTATGACGCATCAAGCCTTAAGGCGATTGAAAAAGCGATTCAGGCAAGCGATTTGGGGATTAACCCCACAAATGACGGCAAGGTTTTGAGGATTGTTTTCCCACAGCTTACTGAAGAACGCAGAAAAGAGCTTGTAAAGCAGATTTCTAAAATGGCAGAGGAAAACAAGATTGCCGTCCGAAACGTCCGCCGTGAAGCAATGGATAAAATCAAGGCAAAGAAAAAGTCAAACGAAATCACCGAGGACGAGCAGAAGGACGGCGAAAAGCAGATTCAGAAAATAACTGATAAGTACATTGAAAATGTCGAGCAGGTTCTCGCCGCCAAGGAAAAGGAAATAATGTCCATCTAACGGAGGACTAATTGTCAGATAAAGCCAATTTCCCACGCCATATTGCTTTCATCATGGACGGCAACGGACGTTGGGCGAAAAAGCGCGGATTGCCACGGAACATGGGCCACAGGCAAGGCGCAAAAGCATTTGTGAATGTCATAAATTACTGCATTGAGCTTGGCATAGAATGCGCAAGCTTTTATGCATTTTCAACAGAAAACTGGAAGCGCCCAAAGCAGGAAATCGACGGTATAATAACCCTGCTTAACGAATATATCAAGGAATTGCGGAAAACAGCCGACAAAAACGTCAAAATCGTTTTTCTCGGTGATATTTCCGTTTTCGGCGACGATATATCACAAGAGCTTACCGAAATACAATCAAAAACCGTTGACAATACGGGAACAATTCTTGCAATCGCTCTTAACTATGGCGGGCGGACAGAGCTTGCCCGTGCGGCAAGGCTTGTCGCCGAGGACGTAAAAAACGGCTTGCTTGACACCGGCGAAATTGATGAAAAAACCATCGAAAGCAAGCTTTACACCGCCGCTTTGCACGACGTTGACCTGCGTCTCAGACTAAGCGGAGAAGAAACGATTTCAAATTTCTTGCTTTGGCAGATTGCCTATGCGGAGTTTGTTTTCATGGACGTGCTTTGGCCTGATTTCGGAAAAAAGGATTTAAATAAGGCAATCGAAATTTACTCATCACGCAATCGGCGCTTTGGCGGATTATAGGAGGGCAAATGGCAAAACGTATCATCACTGCGGTAATCGCTATTCCGCTTGGCATAGCGTGCATACTTGCCGATAACTATTATATTCTGCTTATTGCAATTTCAGCCATTTCCCTGCTTGCAACCTACGAGCTTTTGATGGCGACAAAATACATTAATTTCAAGCTTTTATCCTTTGTAAGCCTGCTTTTCGTGGCAGTAACCCCATTAATTTACACTACTCCGATTAAAATTTACGGCAGACCAATTTTCCTCGCCTTTATTTTCTTCATTTTCATAACAATGCTCATCAAGCACGAACGCATAAAATTTTCGCAGATGGCGCTCATCGCCTTTATTTCCTATGCAATCCCCCTTTCAATGAGCACGCTTATTTTCATGAGATTCAACAGCTTTGACGACAAAACAGAGCATGGGCTTTTCTATATCTTTTTCGCTCTGATAAGCGCATGGATAGGCGATTCGGGCGCATATTTCGTAGGAACATTTTTCGGTAAAACTCCTCTTGCCCCGACGATAAGCCCTAAAAAAACGGTAGAAGGCTTTTGGGGCGGAATTGCAACATCGGCTGTGATAAGCGCTGTTTTTGCCTTTTGCTATGAGCTTTTGCTTAACAAGGACGGTGCGGCGTACAGCGTAAACTGGCTTTTATTCGGCATTATCGCAATCATTTGCGCCATGCTCGGCGTGCTTGGCGACTTGTCGGCTTCCCTGCTTAAAAGGGAATGCTCGGTCAAGGATTTCGGAAGCATTATGCCCGGTCACGGCGGGATTTTAGACCGCTTTGACAGCGTTTTGTTTGTTGCGCCGTTTGTATATCAAATTATGGAATACTTCGGTAAATATTTAATAGTAAAGCTGTGAAGATTGATATGAAACAGATTTCTCTGCTCGGGTCAACGGGTTCGATTGGAAAACAGACATTAGACGTCGCCCAAATGCATAATATAAAAGTAAGAGCATTGTCCGCAAAAAGCAACATAAAGCTTCTTGAGGCGCAGGCACGGGAATTTTCGCCGGAGCTTGTCTGCGTCTATGACGAAAGCCTTGCAAAACCGCTTAAAACTGCGCTTGCCGACACGAAAACAACGGTTGTTTCGGGCATGGAAGGGCTTTGTGCGCTGGCAAGCCTTGATAATACAACGATTGTAAACGCTGTCGTCGGCATGGTTGGCTTAAAACCGACGCTTGCCGCAATTTCAGCTGGCAACAGCGTCGCCCTTGCAAACAAAGAAACCCTTGTTGCTGGCGGAGAGCTTGTGACGGAATTGGCACACGAAAAAAACGTGAAAATTCTGCCCATAGACAGCGAGCATTCCGCTATATTCCAGTGCCTTATGGGCAATAATAACAATGCGCTTGATAAGATTATCCTCACCGCCTCAGGCGGGCCTTTTTTCGGATTTACAAGGGAAAAACTTGCCGCCGTAACAAAAGCGCAGGCGCTTCGCCACCCGAACTGGAGCATGGGCGAAAAAATCACAATCGACAGCGCAACCCTGATGAATAAAGGGCTGGAGCTTATTGAGGCTGTGCGGCTTTTTGACGTATCGGCGGAAAAGGTTCAGATTCTGGTGCATCGGCAAAGCATAGTGCATTCGGCGGTTGAATTCTGCGACGGCTCGGTCATTGCCCAGCTTGGTTCTGCCGATATGCATATTCCGATTCAGCTTGCGCTCACCTATCCGAACCGCCTGCCATCACCCGCAAAGCGGCTTTCCCTCTTAGAAACAGGCGCGCTTACCTTTGAAGAACCCGATTATGAAACCTTTGTCTGCCTGAAAGCGGCGAAAAAAGCTCTTAATTTCGGCGGCAACGCCTGCTGTGTGTTAAACGGTGCGAACGAGGCGGCAGTAGGGCTTTTTCTTGAGGAAAAAATCAGTTTTCTGCAAATCGGCGAGCTTGTTTCGGAGGTGACCGAACGTCTTAAAACAAGCAAAAGCTGCTCTCTTGACGAAATTTTATATTGGGATAAAGAGGCGCGAAGCGCAGTTTTCGCTATCGCAAAGCAATAGAGGTATTTTATGGTATTATTGTCTGCTTCCTTCTGGGATAAGGTTTTGCCCGTGCTTGACGGCGCAAAAAATATATTGATCGCCATTCTGGTTTTCTGCCTGATTGTGGTTATTCACGAGCTTGGGCATTTTGCAACCGCAAAGCTTTTTAAGGTAAAAGTCAATGAATTTGCAATCGGCATGGGTCCGATTATGAAAAAATGGCAAAAAGGCGAAACCCGCTATGCCTTGAAATGGCTTCCCATCGGCGGTTCTGTTTCTATGGAGGGCGAGGACGGCACAAGCGACGAGCCACGTGCATTTAACCGCAAGCCCGTGTGGCAGAGAATGATTATCATTCTTGCGGGCGCAATTATGAATCTGATTCTAGGCTTTGTTTTGCTTTTTATCACGACCGCAAGCTCTGAAAAAATCGGTTCGACAACAATTTCAGGCTTTCGTGAGGGCGCTGTGACAAACTCAAAGCTTGCTGTCGGCGACAAGATTGTAGGCATTGATGGTATGCACGTTTTTTCAGTTATGGATATTAATTACAAATTATTCAACAACGTTGATAGCGAGGACGAAAACGGCGAAAAAATAAGCTCATACAATTTTACCGTCGTCCGCAACGGCGAAAAAATCCAGCTTCCGAACGTTGTTTTCGACAAAAATGTTTACCCCGATTTCACCGTCGGTTTGCTTGACAAAAACTTTATAAATATTACAAAAACTGCATTCAATAACACTATGTCAACCGCCCAGCTTATCTGGGCAAGCCTTGCCGATATAATAACAGGAAAATATGGAATAAAAGACCTGTCAGGACCCGTCGGAGTAGTGAAAGCAGTCGGCGAAAGCGCCGGCAGAGGAATACAGGATTTACTTTTTATGGCGGCTTTCATCACAATAAACCTCGGTGTATTCAACCTTTTGCCCTTCCCCGCCCTTGACGGCGCAAGGTTTGTTTTTCTGCTAATCGAGCTTATTCGGCGAAAACCAGTAAAGCCCGAGCACGAAGGGCTTGTCCATCTGGTGGGAATATCGCTTTTGTTTCTCCTTATGATAGTGGTGACTTTTCAGGATATTTGGCGGCTTTTCGTTCCGCAGTGAGGGATAAATGAGAAAAATAAAACCCGTTTCCGTCGGGGGACTTTCCCTTGACGGAAGCAAGATTTACATACAATCAATGCTTTCAGTGCCCGCAGGCGACGTTGAAAACAGTGTCAGACAAGCCATAGCACTTGAGCAGGCAGGCTGTGATATTCTGCGTTTCGCCGTGCCGTCAATGGAAAATATTGCATTGATACCTGCGATAAAGCAAGCTGTTTCTATGCCGCTTGTCGCCGATATTCATTTTGATTATCGGCTTGCCGTTGAGGCGGCGGAAGCGGGTATTGATAAAATCAGAATCAACCCCGGAAACATCGGCGACGAAAGCAGGGTTAAAAAAGTCGTCGAGGCTTGCCGAAAAAGGAATATCCCCATCAGAATCGGGGTTAATTCAGGCTCGCTTGAGAAAAATATTCTTGCAAAATATGGCAAGCCGACCGCCGAGGCACTTGTCGAAAGTGCGCTTTATCATGTTGAATTACTTAACAAATTTGATTTTGACGACATCGTGATTTCGATTAAATCATCAAATGTCCCCATGATGATTAAGGCTTACAGGCTTTGCGCCGAAACAACCTCCTACCCGCTTCACCTCGGCGTCACCGAAGCAGGCACAGAGCGCATGGGAATCATAAAATCAGCCGTTGGAACAGGCTCGCTTTTGTGCGACGAAATCGGTGAAACAATAAGAGTTTCGCTCACAGCTGACCCCGTAAAGGAAATTTTTGCCGCAAAGGATATTTTAAAAGCAGTCGGCAAGGGCGACGGAGTTGAAATTATTTCCTGCCCAACCTGCGGAAGAACACAGATTGATTTAATAAAGCTTGCGGAAAAAGTCGAGCAAGCAACAAAAAATATTGATAAAAACATAAAAATCGCCGTCATGGGCTGTGTTGTAAACGGCCCGGGAGAAGCGAGAGAAGCAGATATTGGAGTTGCGGGCGGCAAAGGAACAGGAATTATTTTCAAAAAAGGCGAAATAATCCGCAGAGAAACTGAAGATAATCTGCTTAACGCATTATTGGAAGAACTTGAAAAAATAGGAGAATAAAAATGTCAGTAAAGCTTTCAGAACTCTTGGAAAACACCAACCTTTCCGACAAAATCGGCAATGCGCCCGTATACACGATTGCGCATGACAAAGCGGAAAACGAGCTTATTTTTCAGGTTTGCTTTGACGAGCTTGTGCCTTCTTCGGTTCTTCTTGAAAATGCCGGAATGATTCAGAAGGATTTTCCCGACTGTAACGTAAGCATTCTCCCTAAATATGACAGCGGCTTGTTCCAAGCCGACTACATTGCCGAAACAATCAATCTCATGCGCAAAAGCTTTGCCGAAATAAACGGTTTTCTTGACGAGGTGGAAATCTGCGACGACGGCGAAACCTACGAAATTGACCTCAAAAACGGCGGCTTTGATATTCTGACCGCAAGAGGGATTGACAGGGAAATAAGCAAGCGCATAAAGCTTTTTTTCGGCATAAATATTGAGATTAAATTCACGGGCAAGCTTCAAAATGATATTGACGACAAGCCCGAGGAAAAGCTTGAGAAAATTATAATCGGAATCACTCCGCCGCCTCAGGAAAAGGGCAATTATTCCGGCGGCTTTTCAGGAGGAAACGGCAGGCGACGCAACAACGCTATTGACGAGGAAAAGCCTATTACCCTGCCCTTTACTCACCCTAAATTCGAGCAGGAAGCCGTCCTTATCTACGGCAGAATCATTGATGAAGAACCGTCAGATATGAGCGAGCCTGTTTCCGAGGAGGATTTAGTTACGCTTTGGGGCGAAATTTTCAGCGTAAACGAGCGCACCTCAAAGGACGGAAACACACTTATTTACAGCCTTTATTTTACAGATAGAACCGGCTCGCAGATATTAAAAGTGATAACCAAAACAGAGCGAGGAGCAATAATAAAATCCAATTTAAAGGTTGGAAAAGCAATAATTGTAAACGGTAAAGCTGAGATGGATAACTTTGACAAGCAAATTGTCATACGTCCGTCCGACATTGCAATGATTAAAACAAAAAAACGCAAGGATAATGCCGAGCAAAAGCGAGTCGAGCTTCACCTCCATACAAACCTGTCTGACATGGATGCGATTACAGAGCCTGCAAAGCTTGTAAATCAAGCGTTTGAGTGGGGGCATAAAGCTGTCGCAATCACCGACCACGGCAACGTCCAAGCCTATCCCGAGGCGATGAATACCCTTGAAAAAATCCAGAAAAACGGCGGCGACTTCAAGGTTATATACGGTGTTGAGGCATATTTTGTAAACGATAAGAACAAGCTTGTCGAGGGCTGTGAGGATTATTCTGTCAATGATGAAATTGTAATTTTTGACATAGAAACCACAGGACTGTCGGCGAGAACCGAAAAAATCACTGAAATCGGTGCTGTTAAGCTGAAAAACATGGAGGTTATCGACCGTTTTCAAACCTTCGCCAACCCCGAAATGCCGATTCCCGCAAAAATAACAGAGCTTACAGGCATAACCGACAGCATGGTTGCGGACGCCCCAAGCCAGCAGCAAGCGCTTGAAATGTTCCGTGACTTCTGCGGAAACGCTGTTATTGCCGCACATAACGCCGAATTTGATACCACGTTTATTCGGGCAGGCTTTGCACGCTATGGGCTTGAATATAAATATTTCCATATCGACACGCTTGCAATTGCACGTTCGACATTGCCGCATTTGCGCAACTATAAGCTTGACACCTTGGTTAAAGAATACGGGATCGGAAGCTTTAACCACCACCGTGCAATCGACGACGCAATCATTCTTTCGGAGGTCTACAAACGGCTTGTTTCCGACATTTCCCGCCGCCAACCGTTTAGCAAACTTGGCGAAATTGACACAATTCTTGGAGGTCCTGACCCAAAAAAATTACCCGTTTATCATATGATTTTGCTTGTAAAAAACGCTGTCGGACTTAAAAATTTATACAAGCTCATTTCATATTCCAACCTTAACTATTTTTTCAAAAAACCGAGAATCCCATATTCAGAGCTTATTAAACACCGTGACGGCTTAATAATAGGAAGCGCCTGTGAAGCGGGCGAGCTTTTCCGTGCTGTTCAAGATGGAAAACAGTGGGATAAGCTTGAGGAAATAGCCGATTTTTACGACTTTCTTGAAATTCAGCCCGACGGAAACAACGACTTTCTAATCAGAACCGAAAAAGTCAGAAATGTTGAAGAGCTTCACAACATAAACCGTGATATAATCACGCTTGGCGACAAGCTTGGCAAGCCCGTCGTTGCGACAGGCGACGTGCATTTTCTCGAGCCTGAGGACGAGATTTTCCGTGCGATTTTGCAAGCCGGACTTGGCTTTTCCGATGCAAACAACCAAGCGCCGCTTTATTTCCGGACGACCGACGATATGCTTAAAGAATTTGCTTATCTCGGCGAAGAAAAAGCGTTTGAGCTTGTCGTGACCAACCCCAACACAATTGCCGACAGCATAGAGCAGGTCCGCCCTATCCCTAAGGGAACGTTTACCCCTGAAATCAAGGGTGCGGAGGAGGATTTACAGCGGCTTTCATGGGAAAAAGCGCACGCACTCTACGGCGACGACCTCCCCGAGCTTATCAAGGCACGGCTTGACAAAGAGCTTTCAGCCATCATTAAATACGGCTTTGCGGGGCTTTACATGATTTCCCAGAAGCTTGTTGCAAAATCAATGGAGGACGGCTATCTTGTCGGCTCTCGTGGTTCTGTCGGCTCGTCTTTTGTTGCGACAATGTCGGGCATTTCTGAGGTCAACCCCCTCCCCGCCCACTATCGCTGTCCGAAATGCCGCCATACCGAGTTCCCGCAGATTGAAGGTGTTGATTCCGGCTTTGATTTGCCGCCGAAAAACTGCCCCCACTGCGGAACGGCTATGGAGCGTGACGGGCACGATATTCCTTTCGAAACCTTCCTCGGCTTTAAGGGCGACAAAGCGCCCGATATTGACTTAAATTTTTCAGGTGAATATCAAGCACGCGCTCACCGCTATACCGAGGAATTGTTCGGAAAGGACCATGTTTTCAAGGCGGGAACAATCTCCGCTGTTCAGGACAAAACCGCCTTTGGCTTTGTGAAAAAATACTGCGAAGAGCATGGACTTGAATACAGCAGGGCCGAGCTCGAGCGCTTGACTGTGGGCTGTACAGGTGTTAAGCGAACCACCTCCCAGCACCCCGGCGGAATGGTCGTCGTGCCCGAAACGCACGAGGTTTACGACTTTACCCCCGTCCAGCACCCCGCCGACGATGCAAGCAAGGATATAATCACCACGCACTTTGACTTCCATGCCCTTCACGATACGATTCTAAAGCTTGATGAGCTTGGGCATGATGTGCCGACTCTTTACAAGCATTTAGAGGATATGACGGGAATTAAAATTGCCGATGTGCCGACGACCGACCCCGAGGTTATCAAGCTTTTCACCTCAACAGAGCCCCTCGGCGTCACAGCAGAAGAGCTTGGCGTAAAATGCGGAACCTTCGGTATACCCGAATTTGGCACAGGCTTTGCAATGGGAATGCTTCAGGACGCAAAGCCGTCAAAATTTTCGGATTTACTGCAGATTTCGGGCTTGTCGCACGGCACGGACGTTTGGCTTGGAAACGCTCAGGAGCTGATTAAAAAGCAAATCTGCACAATCAGTGAGGTTATCGGAACTCGTGACAGCATCATGGTTTATCTCATGCGTAAGGGTATGGATCCCGCACTTGCATTTAAAATTATGGAAATAACACGTAAGGGAAATGCCCAAAAGCTATTTGACGAAACCATTTTCGAAGCTTTTAAAGAGCATAATATCCCGCAATGGTATGTAGACAGCTGCCTTAAAATCAAGTATATGTTCCCTAAGGCGCACGCCGCCGCCTATGTTATTTCAGCGGTCAAGCTTGCGTGGTTTAAAATTTATCACCCTGTGGAGTTCTATGCCGCCGTGCTTACAAAGCACACTGAAAATCTTGAGGCAAAAACAATTCTCGCAGGCAAGGACGCAGTCAAGCACCGCATAATTTCGCTTCAACAACGTGACGACCTTACCCCCAAAGAAAAAAACACCTATGATGCGCTTATGTTTGCCCATGAAATGCTTTGCCGAGGAATAAACTTCTTGCCTGTTGATTTCAAAAAATCCCACGCAACAAAATACATAATCGAGGACGGAAACCTCCGTTTGCCCTTCCTTGCAATCGACGGCTGCGGAGAAAATGCGGCGAACAGAATTAAAGATGTTGCGGAAAACGGCGACTTTATCTCAATTGACGACATTGCCCGTCTTGCGGGAATAAACAGCACCGTAATGGACGCTCTTACTGAAATGGGGGTTTTTGGCGATATTCCTCAGTCAGCGCAAATGTCATTTTTTTGATAATAGCTATTAAAATTTTGCATTATTACATCATTTTCTATGGATTTTATTAACTTTTCGAAAAAAGTTCACAAATTGTTAACATTTTTCAGTAATAAATATGATATAATTTAACTATGAACAAAAGGCAAAGCCATTGAAAAATGGCGACGCAAAGCCAAGGGTCTAAGCAGGGCATCCCTGTATGACAGCCGGTTGCTTCTTTATCAAGGCATTTATATGCTTTGGTTTGCGGTATCTGTGCTGTCTTCCGTTGGCAAGGCAGCTTTTTTGTGTGGATATTTCCTACTTTCCTACAATACCGCTTCCAAGGAGGATTATCATGTTCGCACGACTTATGTCGCTTAAAACTGCATTAATTACCTTTATAATTGTACTGTCTGTGGTAGTTGCTTCATTCACAGGCTATCTTTTCCTGCTTAAAAATAACATAAGCGAAACAACAGAGCTTTACGTAAACGAAATGAACGAGCAGAATATGTTTAACGTAAACTCCAAAATAAACCAGATTTATTCCTCGCTTGAGCTTCTGGGAAAAAGCTTTGACCTCGAAAACGAGCTTGACGGCGAAAAAATAC
>CAZYRV010000014.1:12315-20155 GCA_964649485.1 uncultured Oscillospiraceae bacterium
TGCTTCGATTTCTGCCCAACCCAGTCAAGAGCATTTGGTAAGCTATTTTTATTTTGACAGAAACGGCGGCGCAGCATCGACAATAAATCCCGCATTTAACGTTGCTTCCCGCGACTATTTCCAGATTGTCCTTTCAGGAAAAAGGGCAGTCAAAAATATATCCGATTCGAAAATGGCCGATATAGAAACAATTTCATATCACGTTCCGCTTTATTCAAAGGACGGCAGGGTTATCGGCGGGCTTGGCGCCGCCTATAACACAGATGTTCTTTCTGCTCTTGTCGAGCGCTCTGGCACTGACGGAAACGGCTATACCTTTATAACCCAAGAAAACGGCGATATTATTCAGCACCCCGACAAAAACTATATCGGAAAAAACATTTTTACATATCTTGCGCAAAATAAAATTGTAAACCTCGGGAACGTTGACGAGGTCAAAAGTCTTGTCGCAAAAACACAATCAGGCGTAATCGAATATAACACAAACGGTAAATCCTTCTTTGCCGGCTATTCGAAATCAACGCTTCACGACTGGATTGTCGTGACCTCGGTTTCAACCGACATGATGATGTCACAGTATAATTATATTGTGCGGCTTACTCTCTATCTTACAAGCATTATTTTTGTGCTTCTTGTCGTGATGACCATTGTCATTATCTATCAAATAAGAAATGCCATGGGACAGGTTTCGCAAAACTCAAAACGTCTGAATGCCTTTATTTCAAACGTTCCCGGCGGTGTTTTCAAGGTGTCGCTTGCAACCGAAATCATGAGCGATTTTAACCCCGGAATGTTTAAAATTTTCGGGGCAACGCAAGATGAGTTTGAAATGCACTATGGCTTTCGCTTTTCATCAATTGTTGAGGACAGCGAAAAATATGACATTCTTCAAAAACTCCGTGAGGAAAAAGATATATGCGAAATGGAGTTTCATACACGCCGCATTGACGGCGAGCTTCGCCTGCTTTATTATCGAGGAAGCACCGTTATTGAAAACGGGCGGCCTGTCCAATACGCAATAATCACGGACATAACCGACATTCGCCAGACGAACAATGCCCTGCGTGAATATCAATCAAGCCTTTCCGTCCTCACCGACGCAATCCCCGGCGGAGTTGCAACCTTTATACAGGACGAAAATTTCACGCTCATTAACATAAACGACGGCTTTTTCACTCTTTGCGGCTATACCAGAGAAGAATTTGAAGGCAAATTTGACAACAGGCTCCGCCGCATAATGAACGAAAACGATTTTATAAGCGTCCGTCGGACTCTCACAAATCAAGTTAATACTCAAGGCTTTATTGAAGTACAGTTCCCGATTCGGCACAAAAACGGAAGCGAGCTTTGGCTTCTTATGCGCGGCTCGCCAACTAAAAATGAAAACGGCTGTTATGCTTATCAGGTGGTAATTCTTGACATAAGCGCCCAGCGCCGTGCCATGGAAGACCTCGAAAAAGAGCGTGAACGCTATCGCATTATGGCGGCAATCACAGCTGATATTCTCTTCGAATACGACGTTAAAAACAAAAAATTCACAAGCTTTATCGTAAACAACGGAAACGCAAATCTCTCCCTTGACAATTCTGCCCTGCCTTAAATCGAAAAAATTCATACGTAAAGGAGACGGCGAAATCATCGATAAGCTTATCGGCTTTCTCGAAGTCGGCAAGGACAGCTTTTATGAAGAGCTTAGAACTGATTTTAACTATGACGATTACATCTGGGTTGCGGTTGACGGCAAAACAGTGTTTTCGCAAAGCGGAAAACCCCTGCGTGTCGTAGGAAGAGTCACAAACATAAACGAAAAGAAAAAATCAACCGAAAACCTTATTTTTACAGCGCAGCGTGACCTTCTCACAGGTCTGTACAATAAAATCATCACTCAAAACGAAGTCGAAAAGTTTATCCATAGCGACGAGGCGCAAGGCATTTCCGCACTCATGATTATCGACATGGATAATTTCAAAGGTGTAAACGATAATTTCGGTCATCTTTTCGGCGACACTGTCCTCAAATCGGTTACATCAAAAATGAAAAAGGTTTTCCGCTCTCAGGATATTGTCGGGCGGGTTGGCGGCGACGAATTTGTTGTGTTCATGAAAAACGTAAACTCTGTGGAAATGGTCAAAACCAAGGCGGAACAAGTCGCCGACGCTTTCAGAAACACCTATACGTCAGGCGACGTAACCTGCGATATTTCAAGCAGTATAGGCATCACAATTTTCCCGGAAGCGGGCGAAACCTATGAAGAGCTTTTCGAAAAAGCGGACAAAGCTCTTTATAAAGCGAAAATCGAAGGAAAAAACCGCTTTTATATTTACCACCCCGAGGAGGACTATACCCGTGACGCCTCCTGCCTTAAAAGGGTCGATACAAGCACAGGCGACGGACTTTTCGCTTCCGTTGACAATATGCTTTTGTCGGATATGGTTTCCGCGCTTTACGGCTCGTCCGATTTCAAAACGTCAATAAGCTCTGCGCTTGAGCTTATGAACCAGAATTTCGGCGCAACCTATACCTTTATTATGGAAAAAACGAGCGGAACTAACTTCTGCTGCTTCCACGGCTTTCCATCGGATATGTGCAAAAACGGAATGGAAACACAAAGCATTGATACAAACAGATACCTCAAGCTTTTCAACAACGAAGGAATGCTTTATTGCAGCGACCTCGAAATCATCAAAGAACAGTGCCCGTCCATCTACAATCGCTATAAAAACATGGGCATTAAGCTTTTGCTTCAGACAAAAATAAACAACAATGACGAGCTTTTCGGTTTTGTAACCATCGCCTCAACGTCCGAATCGGTTATTTGGAATAACGAGCTTTGCACAAGCTTTGTCGTTTTATCCAAAATAATCGGTGCATATCTGATTAACATCAGGCTTGACGAATCAATCGAAAAGCGCTTTGAAAAAGACAGCTCGGCAAGCTCGTCCTCACTTAACCGTTTTCTCCTTGACACAAGCGGTTTTTCACAAAGCATACACGAGCGCTATGCAATCATGTATGTCGATATAGAGGATTTCAAGCGTATCAATAATGTTTACGGCTTTGTTGAGGGCGACAGGATCCTTTCGGCGCTTGAAAAAGCAATTGCCGCCGCAATTAATACAAATGAAAAATATGCAAGGGTCGGGGTTGACAGCTTTATCCTGCTTATTAAATATGAGGGCAAGGAAAAAACAATCCTGCGCTTTAACGAGCTTAACACCGCATTTAACCGCATTGAAATGCCGCAAGGCGGCTTTTACAGCCTTATCGTAAAAGCGGGAGTCTGCCAGATTCAGCCCGGCGACAACGACCTCACCGCAGTAATCGACAAAGCAAACAAGGCACGGATTACGGCAAAGGGCACAAAGAAAAGCACCTGCATAATTTACAATAAAGAGCACAGGCGCCTTATGGAAATCGAGCAAGAGCTTGAAGGCAATCTTATGTCGGCGCTTGAGGACGGCGAATTTTTCGCAAACTACAAGCTTAAGCGGCGCATTTCTGACAACGAAATTGTCGGCGCAGAGGCGCTTGCCCGCTGGAAGCACAACGGCGAAACCTATTATCCAAGCGATTTTATCCCCCTGTTCGAGCAGAAAGGGCTTGTTTCAGAGCTTGACTTCCATATTCTTGCGGAGGTATGCGCATCAATCAAGCGGGCAATTTCCGCAAACGAACCATATCTGCCTGTTTCCGTGCATTTTTCACAGCTTACACTTTTGCGCCGTGATTTCAGGGAAAGGCTTATTACCCTCATCGAGAGCTATGGGCTTTGCCGAGGCTGCGTCGAAATTGAGGTCCAAGAAAGGGCTATAATCGACCAAGGCAACGAGATTATAAGCGTCATTTCCAAGCTTAGGGAAAGCGGCTTTCTTGTCTGTATCGACAACTATGGAAGCAGCAGCTCGGTCATAAGTCTGTTTGATACCTTTTCAGCCGATGTAATCAAAATTTCCGACGCTTATATAAACAGCGCAATAAATGACGAGCGCAAAACTCGGATACTTTCGGATATGATACGGTTTGCGCAAAATTACGGCATAACAATAATTGCCGACCAGACCGACACGGCAGAGCTAAGCGATTATGCCAAGTCAATCGGCTGTGACCTTATTCAGGGTTATCCCGCCGAAACACCTCTTTCTGAAATGCAATTCAGAGATGTAATTATGAACAAAAAATAATGTATAAAAATAGCAATAAAATTACAATAACTTACTTGTTGCAAAACTATTGCATTTCGGTTACAAATGTGTTACAATACAGTTGTCAGCAAAAACGAAACAAACCGTTTCGTAGGTCTGAGAAAATTTGTACCACAGGAGGTAATTTATCATGTGTTTTAACTTCTCGAATTTCTCAAGCTTTTGCCAGCTTCTTCAACAGTTTCTCACAAGCTATTGCAACAAGTAAGACGGCAATCGACATTTTAGTTACATAATATGACATAATAAAAATTATCAGGCTGTTTCGCACAGCCTGATTTTTTCATCAAAACAATTATTCTCACAAAACCTCAACATGACACATTTTCATGACGCAAAGGCTTGCCTTATAATCCTCGTCGGTCACGCCGGCGGTGCAGGCGGAATCAACACAAAGCCTTGCTTCGGGCAAAAAAGCCTTTATGATAAGTGCGTTTGAAATAACGCAGATAGAACTCACAAGCCCGACAAGCTCGATTTCGTCAAAGCCGCCGCTCTTGAGATATTCGGCAAGCTCAGGGCTTCCAAAGCTCGGCTTGTCAAACACAACGGCATCACCCGCCGCCAGAGCAACCCTTTCGTCAAGCTCCCAGCCATGGCTTCCACGCACACAATGCGTTACGGGAAGGTTTCGCCCTTCCTCGGTTTTGAGATAATCCTCGGTATGAGTGTCACGTGTCAGTATAATTTCCGCACCCGCCCGCTTGTTCTCCTCAATTTTTGCCACAACAGCGGGAACAATCGCCGCCGCCTCAGGCGAACCAAGCGCACCGCTTATAAAATCGTTTTGCATATCAATTATTACAAGTGCTTTTTTCATTTTGTCCTCCTCCGACTGTGCCTTTTCATCATTATACACAGGTCGGCGGAAATTGTCAAGCTATCTCACCCCAAGCCGTACCTCATGCGCTTTTCCGTCAAACGGAACAAATCCCGCCGCAGAGCCGTTATCGGACAGCCCGACAGGCAGGCTTTTTGACACCTCAAGCTTAATTGTTGTATTGCACATATCGATTTCAGCCTCGAATCCGTCCCACTCCGACGGAAGCTGCGGATTTAAGCTTATGCCCTTTTCCGTAACATTTATTCCCAAAAGCTCCTCGACGAGACATTTATAATACCACGCCGCCGCACCGGTGTATATGCTCCAGCCGCCCCGCCCCTTTGCCGAAGGATTTGTGTAAATATCTGCGGCAAGATAATATGGCTCGGTTTTGTAGGCATCGCCCATACCGCTTAGCCAGCGGCGAGCAGGATTCAGCATATTTATAAGCCTGAAGCCCTCGTCAACGTTACCGCTTTTAAGCATTGCCATGGCGAACCAAACCGCTCCGTGAGTGTATTGGCCGCCGTTTTCACGCACGCCCGTGGGATAGCTTGCAACATAGCCCGGTCGCTTTTCACCCTTGCCGGAAAAAGCCGGCTCAAAAAGTCGGATAAGCGCAAGCTCTTCATCAACAAGACGGCTTAAAGCGCTTTCCAAAGCCATTTTCCTGCGGCTTTCATCGGAAAGACCGCAAAGCTCTGCAAATGCCTGCGGAAGCAAATCAATCCTGCATTCGTCACATTCATCACTGCCCATTTTGCTTCCGTCGTCGTAAAATGCACGGATATAATGGGTTCCGTCCCAGCAATGCTGTTCGATTGCGTTTCGAAGCAGAAGCGCCCTGTTTCGGCACTTTTCGGCATAGTCAAAATCGCTCATTCTCTCGGAAAGCACAGCGAAATCTTCAAGCACCATCACCATAAACTGCGATAACCACACGCTTTCGCCCTTTCCAAGCGCACCGACATTATTATATCCGTCATTCCAGTCGCCGCTTCCCATTAAAATCAAACCATGACTTCCCAAGCGAAAGCCGTGCGTTATCGAACGCTTTGCGTGCTCGTACACAGAAGCGGTTTCATAAGCCTTCCGCACCTCGATATAAGCTTCGCTTCTGTCGCCGAGCTTTTCCCCGTCAATGAAGTGAACACTCATTTTAAGCAGGCTTTCATCGCCTGTTTTTTTCACATAATCCGCAAGCACATACGGCAGCCAAAGCAGGTCGTCGGAATAGCGTGTCCGAACACCTTTTTTACAGTTCGGCAAGCTGTGCCACCAGTGAAGCACCTCACCCTCCGGAAACTGTGCGTGACAAGCACGGATAATCTGTTTTTTCGCAGCCGATGGCATATAAAACACCGCAGAAAGTGCGTCCTGAAGCTGGTCGCGAAAGCCGAACGCTCCTCCGTTTTGATAAAATGCCGTACGTGCATACATTCGACAGCCAAGTGTCTGCCACGGAAGCCAATTATTTACAAGATTATCAAGCAGCTTATCCGGAGTCGAAACCTTTATACTTTGCTCATATTTAACTCCGGCGCTCGGTGAAAGCCGCATAAACTGCCGCTTAAGCAGCTTTTCCTTTTCCGCAAAGGCAAGGATAAAGCGAAAACGAACAGGCTGCTTTGGAGGAAGCTCTCTCTTGATAATTACAGCGGCGCAAGGATTATCGCACGCTGAAACATCAGTTTTTTCCCATCTTCCCTGCCAGAAATCCGCACGGCTCGTGATATAGCTTTTCCCCGTTTCGCCATCAGCTTTTTCGCACGCACCGGCAATTCCCGCAAAACCTGAAACAGCTATATTCGCCTTATTTTCAAGAGTAAAAATATTTCCGCAAAGCTTTGGTGCAAGCCTTGTCTGCCTCCTGTCAACCCCCAGAACAGGCTCGGTATAGTACGCAAGCGAAATATTTTTGTTACTTTTGGAATTATTTTCCAGTATAATCTCAATCATTTTCCCGCTCCTTACTGCCGAAACCTTAACCCGAACCTCGCACGAAATATCTCCGCAAATGCTTTTATAATTGGCGCTGTTCGCCGCAAATTCAGCGGCAGAGCCGTTTATGACGTCGTAAAAATCATTGCCGTCACGCAAAACAAGCATTTCGCCGTCATTATCCAAACTTGTATCATTATACCAAGGCGTAAGCTTGTTTTCACGTGAATTAACCGCCCAGCTAAAGCCGAGGCTTTTTTCCGAAACAAGAGTACCGAATCGACTGTTTGCAAGAACGTTGCACCAAGGAACAGGCGGTTTTTGCGTAATAATAAAACTTTTATCGGTAAATATACCTGCTCCTGCGGCGATTCCGTGCTCGTTCACGGTTTTCGGCTGTGCCTGCTTGAGAACAAAAGGGCTATACTCATTCACAACAGCTTCACTCAAAAAATCAAGTCCATAAACCGACGAAAAAGTCTTAAGCATCACAAGCCTTTCAGGAGCGATATCAGAGGAATGAAAAAGGAAAATTCCGCCTTTTTTCCCTCTCATGTCATAGAGAGAGCTGCGCTTGATTTCATTGTCGAACAATTCTGTGAAATCCTTTTGCTCGCCGTCAAGCACAAAAACAAGGTCAAAACGAAGCCCGCAAAGCCTGAGCTTATGCTGTGCGGCGACAAGTGCCGCAAAGCGTTCGTGTTTATCGCCGTCGCCGTTGCCAACCGTCATAAGCACAATCGGCAGGTCGCCCGATATGCCAAGCGACCAAAGCTCACTCGAGCAAAGAAGATTTTCTGTTATTGCCTTCATAATTTCCTTGCTCTCAATTTTTCCGAAAGCAACCGACGGAAGCAGGCGTAGTGCGAGCCTG
>CAZYRV010000014.1:20165-27178 GCA_964649485.1 uncultured Oscillospiraceae bacterium
GCTTTCATAAGCAAAAAAGTTACATTTTTGCACCGTTTTATCATTGCGCAGCCTGTCAACCGAGGTATAAAGCTCAGCTTCGGTTTTCCCGCAAACGGTAAACAGCGAAAGCTCACTTTGCCGTGCCGAATCAAGCTTCATTTCCACGTTTAAAAGCAAGCAAGGACTTGGAACCGGACTGTGACAGCCCTCACCGCTCGGCATGAAAAAGCACCGTGAAAGCCCGTTTTCAAGCGCCTTTTCTCTGTTTAAGCAATATTCAATTTCCACGTCCTCGATAAAACCGATCGCCATAAAATCAACATTATCGCCCTTTCGCTCTTTTCGGCTGATAATAAATATTTTCCTGTCACTGTCAAAACGGATTTTCAAAAACAAATCAGCAAACGCCGGATGAGCTTCAAATTCTTCTGCGGTTGCAAGAAGCGGCTCGATAAAAGCGGAAAGAGTTATCGTTCGGCGGCGGTTTGCGTTATTCAGCACGGCGAATCGCCTGATTTCGCAAGGAAGCTCCGCATGGACAGACGCCCTCATTCCCGCACGCAAGTCAAGCCCATTTGAATAATATTCAGCAAAGCCGTTGCCGAAAACAACGCTTTGTTCGTCCGCAAAGCCCTTCCCTATCGCATTTCCAAAGTGCAAAGCCTTATCCCCGTCAAGCAGGGCGAAAAATCCGCCGTGCTGTCGACGCAAAAAATCCCGTGTGGGAATAACAGTATTTTTTCCTTGATAAATGCCCAAATAAATCCCGCAATCTGCATAAACCGCAGTAAATTCGCCGTTTGACGAAAGTGTCGAACGCTTTGTAAACGGGGTTATTTCGGTAAACTCCTCGGCGACTCCGGTCGGCGGCGCAAGCTTTAACAGAGGCTCTTTCCTGTGATAATCCTCAAGTATGATTTCGCCGGCAATGATTTTTTGCTCGAGAAGCTCTCTTGCTCTGCCCATATCGCTGTCACGAAGAAAACGCTTCTGAAAAATGCCTTCCATAAGGCAGTTAGCAGTGCTTAAAATGCTCATTCCGACGTGGTGCGCCATGTGACTTTTCACGATAGCAAAGCCCGTGTCGCCAACCCTTTCCCGTGTGAAATCGACCGCTTCGTAAAAGCCATAGCGGGGATGCGACATTCCAAGCTTTTCAAGCCGCACAAGATTGTTGACGGCAAGCGCCTCGTCATAGCCCAAAATCAAAAATGAAGAATACGGCGACACAACAAGCTCACGGTCAAGGTTTCGCTTTAATCCAAGATACTGGACACCATGTGCCTTATATTGGTAATTAAGCATATTGTCGAAGGCATAAAACCCGCTTTCGGAAATGCCAAACGGCGCTTTTGCTGAAAGCGAAAGTTGCTTTTGGCAATAAAAGGCATATTTGAGTGCCTCATAGCCAAGCGAACCTATTGGACAGCGCAGAAAAAGCTCCGGCATGAAATATTCAAACATTGTCCCGGTCCACGACATCGGCCCCGCATAGCTTCCAAGTCTTGACATAATATGTGAAAGCCGCCGCCAATGCTCTTTGGGAACCTGCCCCTTTGCAATGGCAAAATAGCTTGTCATGCGTGCCTCTGACATTAACAAATCATAATGATTTTTAGAAAATTCACCCGTGCTTTCGTCAAAGCAAATGCTTAACAAGCCCTTAGAGCGATTGTAAAATATCCCCATATCCGCCCTGTCAATAAGCGCCTGAATCCTGAATTTTATCTCATTAAGCCGTGGATTTTCATGCACATATTCGCTCAAGCCCTCTTTAAGAGCCGTTATTGCGCAGAGAAAATTTCCGCTGTCCACGCTTGAAACAATCCTGTTAAGCGTGGACAAGGTCCTTGTATCATACCAGTTATACAGATTTCCAAAGCGGTGGTCAAGCCTTTCAACAGTCGAAATTGTCGCCGAAATACGGGAATAAAGTCCATCGCTATCAATAAATCCCATATCTCTTGCCGCAAGAACCGAGGCAAGGTACATTCCGATATTTGTCGGTGAGGTTCGGTGAGCAACGGCATAAATCGGCGAATATTGTACATTGTCGGGCGGCAGAAAATTGTCAGACGGCGAAACATAATCCTCATAAAATTGCCACATTTTTTTAAGCTCCTCAACCAAGGTTGAGCGCAGGCTTGGGTTCGAAGGAGCTTTTACAAGGGTTCTCGGCGAATTGCAATAAATCATCACAGGCACGGCGCAAAGCATGACGACACCGATTATTATGGCAAACGGATTAAGTGAAACCGTCATCGCGAGTGCGGCAATTTCCGCCCAGATAAGGCTTTTCGCCGTTATTGCAGGGGTTGAAAGCAGCCGGTCGCTTTGTGCCGCCGTCGTCCACTGAAGCAGGTTTTTTCGGCTTATCCAGAGCCGCCAAAGCGCCAGAACAGTTGCTTTAAGCGAAACAAAAGCTGTTTTCGGCACAAGAATTAAATTAAGCAAAAGCTGTGTCGTCAAAAGCGACGCCTGCGGTTTTGCCCCCGAGTAAAACTTGCGTGAAAAACCAAACGAACCAAAGCGGAAAATATGCGGCATAAGAGCTGCCGCAAACGGCACAGCGACTGAAATAAGCCCGATAAGCAATAAAATCCAGCCGTTTTTAATATATGCACCCGCCAAAAATAAAGCAAGCAAAAAAATCGGCGTTATACAGCGGCGAATATTGTCAAAAAGCTTGAACCTGTCAATTTCGCCCAAACCACTTGCTTTCAGTGCGAACCCGATATTTTGCATATCGCCGCGAAGCCAGCGTTCAAGCCGTTTATAATAAGCAATGCTTGTCGTCGGAAAGCTGTCGGAAAATTCAATATCACCCGCAAAAGCGGTTTTTAAAACAGCGCCCTCAAGAATATCATGCGAAAGCACCTGCTCATCAGGAAAACGATTAACACAGCATTTGTGAAAGCATTCCGCATCAATAAGCCCTTTGCCCGCAAAAATTCCGCTTGAAAAGCCATTTTGATACAAATCGGCGGCAAAGCTGTCGTAAGTGCAGGTTCCGCCAAAACCGCCCATATATTGGGAAAACGGAGTTTTAATCGAGGATTCAAGCTCTGTGGTCATTCTCGGCGCAATAATTCCAAAGCCCGATTTTACATTTTTTCCGTCTATTTCAGGCTTGTTAAGCGGGTGTGCCGCAACGGAAACAAGCTCGGAAACGGTATTCATAAGCGGTCTGGTATCGCTGTCCAAAGCAAGAATGTGCTTGACTCCGACAAGGGCTTCGTGGCTTCCGATAAACAGACGAAAATTATGCGTTCCTGCGAAAATATAACGCACAAGGTCCTCAATTGCGCCACGCTTTCGCTCTCTGCCTGTGAAAACATTCTGCGTTTTCGAAAACGAACGATTTCGGATAATAATAACAGTTTTTTCAGATATTTCAGGCTTCAATCGAGCATAAAGCAATCTTGCTTCCTCGATAATACCCTCGTCGGATTCAGTTTCCGCTGTTTTCGCCTCCTTAAGGTCACAAAGCAAGCAAAAACACAAATTCTTTGCGGGATTCGTCCTTGAAAGCTCATCAATTCCACGTTCAAGCCGAGCAAAATCGCCCTCACAGCTTACAAGAGCCGACACAACAGCAACAGTTTTATGCTCGGCTGGGATTTCACCCGAAAGCTCCATTTTAGGAAGCGGCTCTACGCCGATTTTATAAACATTCCGCATAACCAAGCCATCTGCGACGACCTTAGCAATTGAATAAACAGGAAAATACAGCAAAATCCAAGCCCAAAAGCTATGGATAATTGCAGAAACAAAAAGTGACAAAACAAGCGATATTACCCAAAGCATATTTGCGTATACCTTAAATTTAGGGGGCTGAAAAACACGGAAAAAATCCGTGTAAATGTAATTTCCGACATGATTACCTAAATAAGAGCGTGGTTTTTTGCACTGTGAAATGTATTGAGCAGCAAGCCTGTGCTCGGGCACGCCAGTCGCTTGTGCAATTCTCGTTGTTTTATCACGATAAAGCCGCCTTGTATCCTTGCTCATTAACGGATAAATTTCGTCGCTTAAAAATGCTTTTTCAAGCGGATTGACTGCTGAATTAAGCTCTTCGGCGTCTATATCCTCACAAGCATAAAGCATTGAAATCGCCCTGTCTATAAGCTTTACGTCACTTTTCTCGCACGCTTTTGCCGCCATATCAACAGCCGCAAGCTTTATTGCCCAGCCAACCAAAGAAATATCAGCATTTGACACATAATGTATTTCATGTAAAAGAGAAATACCCTCTGAAATGCTCTGAGTGCTTACTTCAAAGCCTTCTTGCTGCGCCATGATACCGAGCACGGGAAAACCGTCAATCGACGACACACAGAGCACGCTTGCGCATTTTATAAGCGACTTGCACTCACGTTCGAGCATATAATAATTTTCGAAAAGAACATTTTTAACAGGATTAACCGAAATTCCGCTTACCGCACTTTTATATTCATTTTTAAGAACCTTGAGGTCGTGCCTCACTTTTTTTGAAAATGATGCAGCATGAAGCTCCACCCACTCTTCATTTGCGGCTCGATTTAAAAATATCTGTAAATTATCCAGCATTTACTTACCTCATAATAGAATATTTGTTATTCTATTATGGACGAAAAGCAGATAAACATTCATTTTGTAGTTCATACCATTAATAACAAATTTGATATAATCTAGGTTATTGAATGTTCATATAGCTATTAATTTCAAACAAAGCTTTAATGTATATACAAAAAAATCGGCGCTTACCGAAATAAGCACCGATTAATTAATTTTTAAAGTTCAATTTTTCCGTAAAGCTTCGCATTTTTTTCAGTTTCAACTGTTTCCTTTGAAAACTCCCCCGCATAGCCGTTTGGAGTTTCGTCGGCACGCTCACGCTTGTATTCACGTTCGAATGAGGTTGAGAAGCCTGCGCTCGACTTATAAGACCTTTCAGAAGAGCCTCCGGTCGTCCGTCTGCCGCCTCGCTTGTCGCCGCCGCTGCGGCGGTCGTTTCTGTCGCCGCTGCGCTCTGGACGCTTGTCAAAACCACCGCTGCGGTTAAACGTAGGTTTTGCAATTGACGAAATAACAACCTTTCTAAAAGGCTCGTCACCGGTTGAATGGCTTGTAACACCCTCAATTTCCGAAACCTTGCTATGAATAATACGGCGCTCGTAAGGGTTCATCGGCTCGAGAGTGATTCTTCTGCCCTGCCGCAAAACCTTTTGCGCTGTGCGTTCTGCAAGGCTTTCAAGCGTTTCACGGCGCTTTTCACGATAGCCATTGCAATCGACAATAATTCTGCTGTAAGGCTCGTCATTACGGTTGCTGGCAAGAATTGCAAGATATTGAAGGCTGTCAAGGGTTTCTCCCCGGCGGCCGATTGCCACACCCAAATGTTCGCCGACAATGTCCAAAACTATGCTTCCGTCGCTTTCATGGACGACTTTAACCTCGAAATTTTCGACCCCGAGAGCCTTAATAACCTTTTCAAGATATGCGCAAGCCGCCTTAACCTTAACGCCCTCATTTGCGCAATCATCATTTTGTGCGCCGACAACAGCGCCGCTTGCTTTTTCTGCATTTTCTCCCCATACAGCTTGAACCTTAAATTCTCCCTTGGTAAAACCAAAAATGCCTTTTTTAGGTTGCTCGATAACCTCAAACGTGATTTTACTTTCGTCAAGCCCTGCTTCCTGTGCGGCAAGTGCCTTTGCTTCTTCAAAGGTTTTGGCGGTAAAAATCTTTTCCATAGAACACAATCCTTTCTGTTATACTCAACCCCGCCCTCGGCATAAATCAACTGATAACCGTCATTATAAAGCCGTTTGCGGGTCAGCATGGGTTACCTGATTCAGTCCTCTTCCTTATATTCTTCGCCATATTTTTCAGCATCTTTTTTGCGTGCCTCGGCAAGCCGTAATCTATCGATTTCCTTTTGAGGCAAGGGATTGCCCTTCTTATCAAGATATTTAGGAGGAAGGGTTTTCTTCTGAATCTCAACCTTTTCCTCAAGTGCCGCCTTATGCTTTTCCGCCATTTCCTCGCGCAGCTTAACAGGGTTAATAAGCTTATGAAGCACAATAGTCTGAAGTATTCCGACCGCATACGACACCGCCCAGTAAAAACCGACTCCCGCCGGAACAGTAAACGCAATGAAAAGCGACATAAGCGGCATGGTATACATTACCATTTTCATGCTCTTCATCTGGTCGGCAGTCTGAGGATTGGTTTTTTCATTAAGCTTGTTGCTGAGAACCGTCTGAATAAGCGACAGCAAAAGCGATAAAATCGGAATTATAAGAAGCCAGTTAAACTCAAAGGTTGGTGTTTCGCCGAGGTCAAGCCCGAGGAAATTCATATTCTCGTTGAGTGTCTCAAGCTTTGGCTTGTTCTCATCGGAAACAGCCGTAAACAGTGCACCGTCGCTTTTGTATGCGATAAGCGCACGAAGCTCGCCATAATTTCCCTTTTGCTCGAAAGTACCCTCTTTATTGTACGAGCCGAAATTTCCCTGCAAAGAAGTATACTGGCTCTTGAAATCAGCGGCAGTTTTGACACGTGCCTCTTCATCTTTTTTCTGTTCGTCCGTCATTGCGGAAACATCGGGCTTTGTCGTGATAGAATCCCATATTTTTGCCACATCTTTTGTATTCTGATTTACGACGATCGCCTGTGAAACCGCCTTGTAATATTTGACTTCTTCATTAGTAATCGTTCCGTCAACGACAACATTTGCTGTTACGTGTCCGTCCTGATTCATATACCATTCGTTTATCTCTGTTGCGGCAGCGGTAAAGCTTGGATTCTCGAAAAGCTTTGCTGTTTCGACATTATAGGCATCCTCGACAATAGCTTGGATTTCCGTGGTTGGAATATGCTCGAGATGGGTCATCGGACGATACACAACGTCAATGACTCCAAAAAGTATAAGCATAGTGATAATAGACGGAAGACAGCCCCCCGTCGGGTTATAGCCTTGCTTTTGAAGCTTTGAAAGCTCCTCCTGCATTTTTTCTTGGTTGTTTTTATACTTTGTCTGAATTTCC
>CAZYRV010000014.1:27188-29009 GCA_964649485.1 uncultured Oscillospiraceae bacterium
TTTCCTGAACCTTAGGCGCAAAAACAGACGACTTCGCCATGTCCTTTTGCTGTTTGATATTAAGCGGCAGGGTGATGAGCCTTATAATAACTGTAAAAAGTATAATTGCGACGCCGAAATTTTTTACAAGTAAATAACACGCCCACATTATATAGCCGAGAGGTGTTCCTAATATTCCTATTGTCTACACAACCTTTCCATAATAAGCACATATTGTTTATTCGTGCAAATCCTTGCATTTTCGAACCCGAAGGCTGAATTTTTCGGGAACAGGGTCAAGCCCGCCGCAGCAAAAAGGATTACACCGTAAAATCCGCCGTAAAGCCAAATAACCGCCTTTTACCGCACCAAAACGCCGTATAGCAATAATTGCGTATGCGGAACAGCTTGGAGTATAGCGGCAGCTTGGCGGTAATATTTTTGACAAGGTGACTTGATAAAGCTTAACAAGCGCGATAAAAATATATTTCATTTTAACTTGTCCAAAATCTGCTTTTTCATAAGCCCGTAAATCTGAGTCGACTTGACGAAAGGGGTTTTCGCCCTTGCCACAAAGATGAAATCAAAGCGTTTTTCGGTTTTCTGACGTAAAAGAGGTTCAATAAGGCGAAAAGCTTCTCTTATAACACGTCTGGAACGGTTTCGCTTTACTGCGTTGCCGATTTTTTTTGATGTAACTATTCCGAGCCGGTTATTTTTCCCGTTTCTCTGCCTGAAATAGCAGACAAACCCCCACGTGACCACAGCCTCGCCTTTTTTGAACATTCTGGTAAAATCCCGATTTTTATTTATCGCTTGATAATTTTTGGCGAAAAAAGTTTTCATAAACTACTTTGAAAGTCTTTTTCTGCCCTTTGCACGTCTTCTCTGCAACACTTTACGGCCGTTCTTTGTCGCCATTCTCTTCATAAAACCGTGCTCTCTTTTTGCCTGTCTTTTCTTAGGCTGAAAGGTTCTTTTCATCTCGAAGCCTCCTTTACAATTCATTGCATACGCCAAAAAGCGTTTTATGCCTAGCAATAACTAATTATACACGATATTTAAAGCCGTGTCAAGGGGAAAAAGCAATATTTTATGCCGGAGATAAATATTTTATTTAACCGATGCTTAAGCTTTTATACCGGACAGCCGCCGTGCATATACATTATCAAGGAGGGATTTTATGATTTCGCATGAAAAACTCGATGAATACAAGAAAAAAGACCTTTCCGAGATTAACAAGGAAGAGCTTAAGGACATTAGAAGCGTGGTTCTAAACCCCGCAGACCCGCTTGAAAAGCGGATAGAAAGCTTTATCGACCAAATCGGAAACCCATACTGCTTTTTATGCGGCGATGTTGTTGTACGGCTTTGCTTTGATGACGGCGGGAAAAACCTTGACGAAAAGCTTAAAGCCTATCTTATGCGATTAAGGCAGAAATAGCACGGAAAACATTGTTTTTTCACACAAAACCTCTGATTTTCATATAATGGCAAAAAGGAGGTTTTCTCATGCGCAATAACAATCCGGGCTGTTGGTTTTTTCCGTGGATGCCGCAATGCAACCCAAAACCACCCAGACCCCCAAGACCGCCGCAGCCCCCGCCGCCAAGACCGCCGCAGCCCCCGCCGCCAAGACCGCCGCAGCCCCCACCGCCAAGACCGCCGCAGCCACCGCACCCAAGACCGCCCCACCACAGATAGCATAAAATAACCGTGGAATGAAATCCACGGTTATTATTTTGGATTATTCAAGCGGCTCAAGAACGGCGAAGTTTCCGTCGTCACGACGATAAACAAGGTTTACATTGCCCGTTTCGCCGTCTTTAAAGAGGAAAAACG
>CAZYRV010000014.1:29094-34713 GCA_964649485.1 uncultured Oscillospiraceae bacterium
TTTATTCTTGCGAATCTGTCTGATTATCCTGTCAATGCAGGCGGAAAGCGCATCAGCCTTATCCTCCGCCGACTGTTCGGCACGGAAAATTATGTTATTGTGGCGAACCGTAAGCTCTAATGTGACCAAATCCCTGCGGGTGCTCATCATTACGAAAGCCTCGGCATCGTCATGGAAGAATCTTGAAAGCTTAGAGTTAATTTTCTTTTCAGCCAACTCGGTAAAGCTTTGATTAATCGGCATTTTCTTGGCATTAATCTGAATTTTCATATTGTCTGCTCCTCCGTTTTTATAATATCAATAAAATTGATGTTTTTATTATAGCACATTTTGTACAAGATTACAAGAGGTTAAAAAATTTTTTCTGAAACTATTGACAAAATTTAAATAGAGTGTATAATGTATATATAGTGTATACACATTGGAGGGACAGCGATGAAAATCATCATCAGCGCAGATGATAAAACCCCGATTTACGAGCAAATTGTAAACCAAATCAAAGCAGAAATCCTAAGCGGCGAGCTTAAAGAGGGCGATGCAATGCCGTCTATGCGCTTTCTCGCTCAGGACCTCAAAATAAGCCTGATAACAACAAAACGAGCCTATGAAGAGCTCGAACGAGGCGGCTTTATCCGCTCTTTTGTCGGGCGAGGGACTTTTGTTGCAAACGTTTCGGTTGATGAAGTACGGAAAGAAAAAATGCTTGAAGTCGAAACGCTTTTGTTACAGGCGGTGAAAACCGCTATATCATGCGGTTTAACGTTAGAACAGCTTTGCGAAATTATTACAAATATTTACGGAGGGCAGGATAATGAATGATTATCAAAACAGCTTGGAATTAAACGGCATATCAAAAAAATACAAGGATTTCAGCCTTCAAAATGTAAGCTTTGCGTTGCCAAAGGGCTATGTCATGGGCTTTGTAGGGCAAAACGGCGCCGGCAAAACCACAACCATGAAAACAATCCTGAACATGATTTCGTACGACGGAGAAATCAAAATTTTCGGCGAACCCGCAACATTCGACAACATTAAGCTTAAAAACCGCATAGGAGTCGTGTTTGACGACATTATTTTCAGCGAATTCTTCAACGCTGTTCAGGTTGGGAGATTTCTCAAGGGCATCTATAAAGAGTGGGATACGAGCGCCTATAACGGCTTTGTCAAACGGTTTTCACTGCCGCCGAAAAAGAAAATCAAGGACTATTCACGGGGCATGAAAATGAAGCTTCAGATTGCGACGGCGCTTTCCCACAATGCCGAGCTTTTAATTCTTGACGAAGCAACCTCAGGGCTTGACCCGATTGTCAGAAGCGAAATTTTGGATATGCTTATGGAGTTTATGCAGGACGAAAACCACTCGATTTTGCTTTCGTCGCACATTCTAAGCGATATTGAAAGAATAGCCGACTACATAACATTTATTGACAGAGGAAAAGTGCTGCTTTGCGGCGAAAAGACTGCCCTGCTTGAGCAATATGGTGTGCTTAAATGCGGAGCAGACGACGTTTTGACCATTGACAAGGCTGATTATGTAAGCATTCGCAAGCATTCTTTCGGCTGTGAAATACTTGTGAAAAACAAGTCTGCGGCAAAGGCGAAATATCCCGATTATGTCATTGATTCTGCCACACTTGAGGACATAATGATTTTCAGCGTAAGGGAGGGTGCTTCAATATGAAAGCCTTGCTTGCCGAAAAATTTATGCTTTCAAAAAGGGGAATAAAATCCTATTTAGTTACTTTTGTTTTATTTTTTTCAATTTCTATCATGATTGTCCTAAGCACTAAATACGGCAACCTAAAAGACTTTGACAGCGAAGCAATTAAACAATTCTCATTTGTTTCGTCGCTTTTGGTTGTTACAATCATTGCCATGCTTATCCCAAGCGTAATGATTACCGCTAACATATCAATAGAGGATACACTTGGTTTTCAGCGCAAATATTTATGCCTGCCGATAACCGCAAAAACCTACGTTCTCTCGACATATGCTTCGCTTGTCATCGCCTTTGGCTGTATGTTTCCAATTGCCGTGCTGTTCCAGTTTATTATTACGAGCCTTTCCCCGTTTTCTTACACACAAAATGATTTTCTTTGGGCTATGGTTACATTTTGCTGTATAATAATTCTAAATTCGGTGCTTGCGCTTGGGTCGTTTATAAGCAAAACTGCCCGTGTTTTTCTAAATATGTCCTTATTTTTAATGCCTATGGTGCTTGTATTTTCATCTGGCGGTGAAGAAGCATTTCCGGATACTTTTGTACAAAGCTTTTGGTGGGCTTTCCTGCTTGGTGCGGCAGTAATTCTGGCATTATCCGCCGTGATAGGCGTAATCGCTTTTGAAAGGAGAATACGGGCATGAAAAGCTTGTTTTACAAGGATTTTGCGCTTAACAAGGGTGCTTTTGCGGCATTAACAGCCTTATACTCTATCATTATTGTGATTAATCTTATGTCGGGAGAGAACGACGACATAGCCTCCATGCTCATGTTTCAAAGCTTTATGCTTGCATTTGCGGCGCAATTTTTGGGAACAACCTTTATACAAAACGACGAGCTGCAAAAATGGGAAAGCAAGAGCCGGGCCTTTCCTATAAAAAGGTTAAATCTGATTGCGGAAAAGTATATTCTGGCTTTCATTGTTTTGATTGTTTCGGGCGCTGTCCATGGCTTAAGCGCATATTTATTTACTCATGATAAAAACATAGTAATAGCCATAATTTATATTTTTATTGTTTTTATGCTTATTCAAGCCGTGGAAATGCCGTTTATGTACAAATTCGGTGTACAGCTTGGCTCGTCAATCAAATTCATTTCAATTCTTGCGATTATTCTGGCTTTTCTGGGCTTTATACTTTTTGCCAAAAACATCGGCGAAACGATATTAAATATATTTCAAGCATTATCCGGATTCAGCGCCGAAAAAGACCTTACCGCAGTAATTGGCGCTGTTTTAGGCATAATTCTGCTTTCCTTCGGAATAACAAATTTAATTATGCGCAAACCGAAATAACATCAATGATCGCCGCCGCAAGGTTATCCTTTACGGCGGCGATATACAAACGTTTACAATTTGTCCGCAAACTTTCATTCAAACACGTACCACCTCGGCACAGCACGCTTCATATGATCATACCACGATAAAATTTCTTTTGCCTGATTGAGCATAACATCTACTTCGCCTTGCCCGAAAGGTATTGCCCACGAAATTGACGAAAGTGTATTGCTGCCTATATATAAAGCCAGAAACCGCCAGAATCCTTCCGGAGGATTGCCGTCAAAATAGCCGTTTACCATGCCCGAAGCAAACAGCGGGCTTTTTTGCGCACACCAGACAATGCGGTTGAATTCCTCCCATGGGTCGCCGAAATCATGGCGGTTAAAGTCTATGATAACAACCCTGCCGTGTTCCAGCATCATATTGCCGATGTGATAATCGCCGTGCTGAAAAACCTGCGGTCTATCCTTAAGCAAATGGCGATTGTCGTTGATATACGAAATAATTGCTTCGGCACCGTCAAGCTTTATAGGACAATCATAATAATTCTTGATATTGCGGTCGATTTTGCGATTAAAATGCAAATCCCACGACTCTTGCGTTATTGAAGCGGGAATCCTTAGGATCCGCCCTGCTTCAAGCCCTAAGCCGTATTGCTTATTGTCGGAAAAGGTGTTGATAATTTCTTCTAAATCATCTCCCTCAATCCAGCTTTGAAGTGAATAAACCCCCTCCTCGCAGGTACCGAATTCGAGAGGTAAGCACATGGGAACATTTAGCTTTGTCAATTTCTCCATCATGGCAAACTCAAGCTTCTTTTTGTCATATTGCTTGGGTGATGATATTCGCAGCAAAAACTTTGCGTTGCTTTTGTCAACTACACAATATTTTTTGTCGCCTGACCAGCCTTTTTCTATCAGTATATAATTCTCAAAATCTGTAAATCTCATACAACTCCCTATGCAATAGTAATTACACACGCTTTGTTTTTCATAATTTATCCTATTCGTCTAATAATGAAATGCTTTCGATTTTGGCATAATATCCGCCACCATCGCTTCTTGTTGTTATCGACATATTCAAATCAGTAAGCTTTACAGTTACATGACGGTATGAACCATCATCGGGTATTAACCCTAAGTCTACATCACTATAATCGTCTCTATAAATATTACCAAGTTTAATTGCGCCAATATCTGATGAATAACGGAAATCATCCATTTCTGCTTTATATCTTACATTCGGCAAGCGCCCAGATATTCCCTTTCGCATCATAATAGGTATATCCCCCCATGTTTCAGCATCAACACAAAATATAATATCACCTTTCCCCACAAATCCTCCGTCTTTTATAATACAATTAATATAACCAGTCACAGTCAAACTTCCTGAAAATTTTACTCTAAAATCACCATCGTAAACTTTCCCCCCATAAGAATCATAATCCACTGACACTTCTTTAACGGTAAGTGACTCGAATTTATCACCCGGATAGACTTTAAACCATTCATGATTTTGCTCAGGAACCTCCACATCAAAGACTCCCGTTTCAGAATTATAAGTGTCATCAAATGAATTATAACTTACGCCTAAAGATTTTGTTAGATATGTGAAGTTATTATAAATAATGGTGTAATAATTTTCTTTAAGCATTTCCTCTGGCTTTACATAAGCGCCAATCCCTGAAATCAAATCAGCATCCCTAATATCCATAGCAATGCCAAAATCATTAATAAAAGTATAATCCTCGTCTGTTAAAAGTGGGGTAAGTTCTTCGATTGCCGACGTTTCTTCCTGTTGTGTTGTAGCTTGTGTTTCAGATTCTGTAGTTTCAATCGTTTGGCTTGTTGACGGCGGTGTGGTCGTGGTCGTGGTCGGGGCAGTGGTTTGCGCAGGGGTTGTTACGCTTACTTGTGAATGTGCCGTTGTTGTTTCAATGGGTATAGATTCAATCGGCTTGTCGCTTGGCTCACAGGCAGTTGTGGTTATCGCGAGAATAGCTAACAATATTATTAAAAGAGTTTCTTTGAATAATTTCTTGTAATTCATAATAATACCTCCACGTGATTTAAATATTTTAAGGTGCTGGCACATATCCTTCATACGAACCTATAACCGATAAAAACTCATCATAGGATCATTCTTCATATCTTATTAAACATGGTCCTCCGTAATTGGCATGATAAATGGTTACATTAGTGGTTATTTATGATTCTTCTAGCATAAATTTTAGCATAACTTTAATTTCAAGTCAATCCGCAGATTTCACTAACAATATTTTATAAATTGTAGAAACTGCATAAAGAGCTCACTGACTTTGCCTTTATTTCTGTAATACAATGGCGACTGCTCGTTTTGCGATAAATAACACACTCGGCGTTTTGTCATAAAGAAACAGCTTACAAAATCGGTTTCATCGCAAAAAAGCGTTCCCTTTTTTAGGAAACGCTTTTTCATTTCAATTTTACATCGAAACAACAAAATCTAACAGCACCAGAGCATCTAATGTGTTAACTTTTCCGTCGGCGTTAAAATCGAGGTTTTCGCCGTTGTAAGCCCGCTTTCCTATGAAAATTTCGAGGAAATAAAGGCAGTCCTTCGTGTTCGGTTTTGTGCCGCC
>CAZYRV010000015.1:0-27535 GCA_964649485.1 uncultured Oscillospiraceae bacterium
GGTTATGGCGGCCTAAAAGCGTGGTTTTGACGTCCTCAAGCGGAATAACCGTGCCTAAAACGTTCAGATTATGATTAAGGTAAATATCGGCGGGGCTATTGATGCTTGCCGTTATTTTATTTTGAACAAGCCCTCTGATTTCATCGTTTTCGCACTCAATATTGTAAATAAGCGTATCATTTATTCCCTGAAATCGGTAAATATTTTCCTTTGCGTGGCGGTATGCCGCAAAATTGACATAATGGTCGAGGTGCTCCTCATAAACATTAAGCAAAACCGCAATATTCGGCGACGACCTCACAAACTCAAGCTGATGGCAGGACATTTCGCAGACGATTATCGTATCCTCGTCATAATTATCAGCGTTTAAAAGCGGCGGAACACCGATATTGCCGACGAGCACAGACTTTTTCCCGTACGAAAGCAAAAAGTGGTTAATAAGGCTTGAGGTGGTTGACTTTCCCTTTGTCCCCGTAATTCCGATAATTTTATTATCGCAGAATCGCAAAAGCAAATCCGTCTGTCCGGTGATTTTCGCCTTATTTTCGCCGCTTAAATAATCCTTTATAATAACGCCCGGCGACTGCATAATAATGTCAAACTCATCTGCCGCCTTCAGATAATCCTCGCCGAAATAGGTTTCACAACCAAAGATTTCTTCCTCCGAAACGGCATTCTTATCGGCAATTCCAACCGTACAGGGAATTTTTCTAAGTATATCAAGGGTCGAGCGCCCCTCCCTGCCAAAACCAAGAATAAGCACCCTTTTCCCCTCGAAAAAACCATAAAGCCGTTCAAACAGGCTGTTCACCGTAAATCCTCTCCTTTAAAGCCGCCAAAAACTCGGCGGGCACAAAATTTTCGTCGTCAAAATAATTCTCAATATCAGCGGGCGGCGGCGGATTCCCCTCTGCCCACTCCTCAAGCAAAACAGGAAGCCTGCCGCCCTTACGAAGCCTGCAAGCATCGTGAAGCGCACGGTTTATCTCCTCACGTGTCCCTACGCACTCAAACGGCTTGTCATAATTTTCATGAACAAGCGCATTAAAAAGCCCTCTATGGGCGGGATTATCAAGCATATTTTCGCCGATAATACCGCTTATTTCGCTGTCGGGCAAAAAGCCCGCAAGCATTATATAAACGTACAGACATTTTGCGCAATTTGCGCACCAAGAATTAGTTTTCGAGCCGAGGTTACAGCTTTGAAAAACAGGGAAATACTTCCTGTGTTTAACAAATTCACGGGCAATCTGCCACTCGTTAAGCGGGCGCAAAAGACTGAAATATTCGGGCGAATTGCCGAACATTCTTGCCGTATAGAGGCGAAAATCACGCTCAAATTCGGTGCTTTTGCTGTATTGGTGGTTGACTCCGCCGCCTGTGTTGCCCTCATTCGCACTGCTTTCGTTTGAAAGAACAACATACCGCTTGCCCAAAAGGTCGGCGAAAAGAAACCCCGAAAACGCAATCACGGCGGAAATCGGCGTATGACCGTTTAGATAACCCTTTGCGTTAAGCTCTAAAAGCGTCCTGTCAATCGTCCGTCTCACACCGAAAACCCGCTCATCAGGAAAGCCCGCAAGCCGTGCGCAATCAAGGGTTGCGGGGCGTGGATTGATTATATAGCAATGATTTTCCGCCCTGCTTTCACGTAAAATTTCAAGGGTAACAACGCTGTCCTTGCCGCCGCCGACGGGTATAAGCGCTCCTCGATATTCCTTATCGTTTTTCGGAAGCGGCAAAACCACAGCCGCAACAGGTTTTATCGTCATAAAGCTTTCGAAATCAGCTTCAATTCCGTTGCGATAAAAAAATTCGCCAAGCCCGCCGAAATAAAGCTTTTTCCACCACAGACAAGCCTCCTCATCAAGCTCGCCGCAGCGCACCTCAACAACAGGCGGGCAAGCGCACTTCCAATAGCTTACAAGCTCTGCCATGCCGAGGGAGAAAACCATTCGGCGAAGCCTTGCCGAATCCGAATCGGAAATAAGCCCCTTTGGAAAGCTCCAAGCAGGGCGAAAATGATAATCGTCGATTGAAAAATGAAACGAAAAGCCGCCGTCAAAAACCTCAAAGCCGTGATATATAAGGCTTTTGTGCCGCTGTCTAAGCTTGTTGAACAATTCCATAAAAACCGCCTTATGTCTGAAATTACGCAAATTTAAGCCTTTGCCGCCAAGAAATGCATTGGTTGCGCAAAATGACAAGCGCATTCCGAGCAACACCAAATCGCCGAAAAACGCACCGCCATTGAACCGATATTATTTTTGCGGGAAGCCCGCATACTTACATAAGTATACCCCAATTCCCCTCTCATTGCAAGAGAAAAATGCCGAAACCGCAATGACAGAATAATTCTTGCCGTAATCCGTTACATTAAAATCAACTTAATTTAAGTAAATTCAATTTGTTTGGAAAATTTAAAAATTTTTACTTGATTTTTTAAATGAATTATGCTACAATAATTATGTATTGAGAAAATTGCCAACATAATGTTAAATTTTTATACAAAATTACATCAATAATTCGGAAAACGAATTTTTCCGTCTAATAAAAAACAATCAGAGGTAACTATGGAAAGCATTAAAATTCTTCATTGTTCCGACTTTCATCTTGGCTCAGAGCTGACTTACCTAGGAACAGGCGCAGGCTCTAGGCGGGAAGAGCTTCTCATCACCTTTGAAAGAATAGTCGCCATGTGCCGTGAGAAAGAGGTTCGGCTTTTGCTTATCGCCGGAGATCTTTTCGACGGCAATTCCATATCTGCGCAAGCGGTTGCGGCGGTTCAGAAAGCGCTTTCGTCCATACCCGAAACCATTGTCGGAATCTCAGCGGGAAACCATGACTGCACAGGCGCAGGCTCGCCCTATAACAAAGATGGGTGGAGCGAAAATGTACATATTTTCGGCGGCGAAATCAAAACCGTCTGCTTTGACGACTTAGGGCTTAGGCTTTGCGGCGGCGGCTTTTCCTCGCCATATCAGAAAGAGCCGCTTTTACAGGGCTTTTCCGCCCCCGACGACGAGCTTATAAACATCGCCGTCCTTCACGGCGAGCTTTCTTCCGCAGCAACCGACAGCTTCTACAACCCGATTACGCCGTATATGCTTTCGGTTTCAAACCTTGACTATGCCGCACTCGGCCACGTTCACACCGCAACAGATATTCTCAAGGCAGGCAAAACCCGCTATGGCTATTGCGGCTGTCCCGAGGGGCGGGGCTTTGATGAGGACGGAGAAAAGGGTGTTTTCATCGGCGAGGTCAGCAAAAACCACTGCGACTTAGAGTTTGTGCCAACAGCGGCACGGCTTCATATTGTGACTGAGGTTGACATTTCCTCGGCTGAAAATGCGGGCGAAATTGCCAAAACAGTTCTTGACGCAATCGACGGTTATGCCGATTTCCGCAAAAATCTCTATAAAATAATACTTATCGGCGAAACGGCATCTTCGCCCGATATTCCCGCAATCAAAGCCCGACTCGAGCAGGAGGGGATATATTTCATCAAAATTTCCGACAAAACACGGGCAAAGCTTGACATAACAAGCCTTGCCGAGGAAAATTCGCTTAGGGGGCTTTTCACCGCAAAGCTTATAGCAAGCGGCGAAAACGGCGATAATTCCATTTATGCGGAGGCGCTCCGCTTAGGCTTAAAAGCATTCGACGGCGACATTGCCGGAGGTATACAAGATGAAATTTAACAAGCTTATCATAAACAGCTTCGGAAAGCTTCAGAATTTCGAAACCGAGCTTTCCGACGGCTTAAACATCATTTACGGCGAAAACGAAAGCGGAAAAACAACACTTATGTCTTTCATAAAAATGATGCTTTACGGTGCAGGCGGCGGAAACGGCTCTGACCTTTCCCGCTATCCCAGAAAAAAATATTCGCCATGGGACGGCGACAAATTTGAGGGCGCAATCGAATATACCGACGACAACGGCGCACGCTTTCGGCTTGAGAGGGCTTTCGGCGCTTCGAACGCAACCGATAAAATCACGCTTTGGAGTCTTGATTCAAACGAAAAAATCCCGCTTGACTCAAAACAACCGGGCGAGCAGATTTTGGGAATCAACGGCGAAAGCTTTGCCAGAACCTGCTTTATCGCATCGGCGGGCGCATTTGACGGCAAGGAAAAAGAAGGCGAGCTAAGCGCAAAGCTTTCAAATCTTGCCACAACAGGCGACGAATCCGTTTCGCACAAGCTTGTCGCCGCAAGAATCGAGGACGCAAAAACTAAAATCAAGTCCAAAAGCGGAAAAGCCGGCATTCTTGACAAGCTTTATATGACCCGCCGTGACCTTGAGGACGAGCTTGACGGGGCGCTTAAGCGGGAAAAAGAAAAGGAAGAAATAGCCGCCGAATGCGTCGCACTCCAAAACCGTACAGATGCTTGCAAAATTGAAATCGGGCGTATTGTAAAACAGCTTGAGTATGCGGAAAAATATGAAAAATACACCGAGAAAAAGCGTTATTCCGCACTTTCGGAGGAAATCAACAGGCTTGAGGCAGAGCACACGAAAAAAAGCGACGAATACGCAAGCTTTGGCGACGAATATATTTCCGAAATCCGCGACCTTTTTTCCGACCTGAAAAATCTCAAGGACCAGTATAAAGAACAGCAGGACAGAATTTCCTCAATCAAGAAAAAGCCGGCGGCGGCGGAAAAAGCCGTCACCAAAGAGCTTATCGCAAATGCAAAAGCGCTTGAGGACGAGCTTGCCACGATTAATTCAACAGTCGAAATGATAAACACGAACAGCCATTCCGCACAAACGGCGGCGGCGCTTAGTGCGGCAGAGCTTTACAAAACCGCCTGCGAAAAGGTTGAAGAGCTCGAGCGGGAGGTCGCCAACCTCCGCAAAATTGTAAACGCAAATAAAATTCAAAATGCGGAAAAACAGCCAAAAATAAACTTTCCTCTTCTTATAATAGGCGGGGTTATCATTGTCGGCTCAGCAGTGATTGCGGCCGTGATGAAAAACAGCGGTTTTTACTATATCAGTATACTGGGCTTGATTTTCGCAGCTCTGTCAATGGGCAAGTTTTTCACAAAGCGTCCGCCTGCAAGATTAGAGGCGTTTGACAGCAACGCTCTGCGCCTTACCCAGCAGACCTACGAGCTCGAGAAAGCAAAGGCAGAGCGTGCGCTTAGAGATGAAAACCTTAAAAATGAAGAAAAAAATCAACAGGAGGAGGCAGAAAAGATTTCCTCAAGGCTTGAAGAATATTTCAAGGAAAAAGAGAATGTTTCCCGCCGGCTAAGCTTAATTTTAAATAGCCACGGCTGTAAAAGCTCTGACGAGCTTGTCCAGCTTCACATAAGCCAAAAAGCATCGGAAAGCGATGCCGCCGCCCTTGAAAATGCTGAAAAGGAATCGCTTTCACGGCTTAACCAAAGCTTTGCGCAAAGGCAAGAGCTTTTGTTCAAACGGCTGTCCGACTATAAAGAGGTTTCCTCTCTCGAGCAGGCACGAAGCGTGTATGAAGAGCTTGTAACAGCACGCAAGGAAATCACAAGGCTTGCCAACAAAATTCAATCGAAAAAGGAAGCGCTTTCAGACCTTGCAGGCAACGAAGCGGCACAGACAGAGCCTGTTGAAGATATGGCGCCTCCGTCCGAGGACATAAGCGAAACAAAAAGGCGCTATCAGGAAATCGACACAGAGCTTAGAAAAACCAACGAAAAGCTTATCGCTTTGGAAACGGGGCTTGACCTTAAATATCAAGGCTTTCGTGAGGTTGCGGCGATTGAAGTGCTTATAAAAGAATGCGACGAAAAAATAAGGTTTTTGGAAGAACGCTGGGAAAGCTTGAATATTGCTTCGAATGCGCTCGAAGAAGCCTTCAGCGAGCTTAGGAAAAGCTTTGGGGCGATTCTCGACGACGAGGCGTCAACATATTTTTCAAGGCTTACCGGCGGCAAATATGAAAAGCTTTTGATAAACCGTGACTTTGAAATCAATGCCCGTGAATCCTCCGCAAGCCCAATCCGTGAATGGCAGTATCTAAGCGGCGGGACGATTGACCAAGCCTATCTTTCGCTCAGGCTTGCCCTTGTGCGGCTTATAGGCGAAGGCGTCGCCCTCCCCGTTATGCTTGACGACGTTTTTTCCCAATATGACGACGGGCGAACAAGCCGAGGCTTTGAAACTCTGGGCGAATTTGCCGCCCAGAACCAAGTTGTTTTTTTCACCTGCCACAAGGAAATTCAAAGGCTTGCCCAACCCGTATGTTCTTCTCTTAAAAGTCTTTCTTAAGCTTCTATAGAACTTTAAGCAATTTTTTCTAAAATTACACCTTCCTTTTAACGTTATTTCATAGCTTTTTTTCTGCGGCATAACAAAATATCACATATTCATCACAACCCCACGCTATACTAATATCAACCTCATAAGAGAGCGACAAGACGCTGAAAATCTGCCGCTTTCGAATGAATCTAAAATCACAATAATCCAAACAGGACAAAAAGTGTTTATGAAAGGATGACTTATATGTATAACGAAATCAGACCCGATTCTTATTATCAGGAGGGGCATGAGAGCATTCCCCAGCCAGAACAGCCCGAGCCTAAAAAGAAGAAAAACAATCTTTCCGGATTTGTCGCTTTGTTTTTGTCTGTCGCCGTTTTAGGCACAGGAACGGGACTTCTCGGCTCGTATATCGGAAACCGCTATTTAACCAACGACAAAAGCGTTACCTATGACACAACCGTTCCGCCGTCGCTTCTCTCACAGGTGGGCGAATCGGAAAACCAAAGCGTAACAGACAAGCAGACAGCTTCAACGCCCTCTGCGGGAACAAGCGCCCTCAAAGATGAAAACGGCGAATATTATCAGGTTGCCGACCTTGTCGATGCGGTTGAATACACAGTTGTTGAAGTCGAAAACTATCAGAAAAGCCGCACAGAAGAAACCCTTGCAGGCTCCGGAAGCGGAATTATCATTTCAAGCGACGGCTATATCATCACAAACAACCACGTTATAAGCAACGCCGACCTTATCAAGGTAATAATCCGCACGTCTGAAAATGAAGACGACAACAAAACATATAACGCAACCCTTATCGGAACGGACAAAAACACCGACATTGCCGTCCTTAAAATTGATGCGACAAATTTACTTTACGCAGAGCTTGGTGATTCTGACACACTTCGTGTCGGCGACACAGTAATCGCAATCGGCAACCCCTCAGGACTTGTCGGAACTGTTACTAAGGGAATTGTTTCGGGGCTTAACCGCTATTACGAAACCGATACGGGCGAGCTTTCAAGCATTCAGACTGATGCCGCCGTAAACTTCGGAAACTCGGGCGGCGCAATGTTTGACATGGCGGGTAAGGTCGTCGGCATTGTAAACGCAAAAATCGTAAGCGACGGAAGCGACAACCTAGGCTTTGCCATCACCATAAACGAAGCAAAACCGATTATTGAGGATTTAACAAGCAAGGGCTATGTTTCGGGCAGGCCAATTCTCGGAATCACCCTTTTCTACGTAAACGAATATGTCGGCTATGCGCAGGGAATGGAACCCGGTCTTTATGTAACGGAAATCAATGAAGAGCTTCCCGTTGCGGAAAGCGGACTTAAAGTCGGCGACTCAATCGTAAGCATGGACGGCACCGACGTTTTGACGCTCGACGATGTATCCGCCGTGCTTAACACCAAAAAGCCGGGCGACACCGTAAAAACAACCGTATTAAGAAGCGACACGCTCGGCAACAGAAAATACGTTGACCTCGAAATAACCATTTCTGAATATACAGGTCAATAAAGGCTGTCACACCTTCACTCTATTTAAGGTTTGTATAAAAATGACTATGGCAAGGACAGTATATTACAGGTTTTAACAATTGGCAAAGGGGGATAAAACCCCCGTTTTGCCGTTTTACAGTTCCGTCACTACGGAACGGGCAGGGGGAATTATGCTTAAAGGCAAAACAGTTATTCTGGGAATAAGCGGAAGCATAGCCGCTTATAAATCCGCAAACATTGCACGAGAGCTTACAAAGCTTGGCTGTGAAGTCCACGTAATCATGACCCAAAACGCAACAAACTTTATAAACCCCATCACCTTCGAAACGCTTACCGGAAATAAATGCCTTATCGATACCTTCGACCGCAGCTTTCAGTATAATGTCGAGCACGTTGCCCTTGCCAAAAAAGCCGATTTAGTCGTTATTGCCCCCGCAAGCGCAAACGTAATCGGGAAAATTGCGGGCGGAATCGCCGACGATATGCTTACGACCACAGTGATGGCTTGTCCCTGTAAAAAGCTTGTTTCCCCCGCAATGAACCACAATATGTTTCACAATCCGATTGTACAGGAGAATCTGGCAAAGCTTGTCAGATACGGCTATGAGATAATCTCACCGGCATACGGAATGCTTGCAAACGGCGATTTCGGCGACGGAAAAATGCCCGAGGAAAGCCTGATTATTGATTATGTGCTTAAGGAAATTGCGTTCAGCAAGGATTTAATCGGCAAAAAAGTGCTTGTTACGGCGGGCGCAACCCGAGAAAAAATTGATGCCGTACGGTTTATCACAAACCACAGCACAGGTAAAATGGGGCTTGCCCTTGCCGAACACGCTGCACAGCGGGGCGGTGATGTCACCCTTGTTCACGGCTGGATTTCAGAAACCCCATCTCCATTCATAAAAGCCGTTCCCGTCACAAGTGCGGCGGAAATGCTTGACGCTGTCGAAAGCGCATTCAACAGCGCTGATATTGTAATCAAGGCGGCGGCGGTTGCGGATTATCGCCCAGCCAACCCCTCGGACAGCAAAACAAAAAAATCAGACGGCGACATGATTATTCCTCTCGAACGCACAGTTGATATACTTAAGACTTTAGGCGAGAAAAAACGAAATAATCAGTTTTTATGCGGCTTTTCCATGGACACCGAAAACGTAGTCGCCTATGCGCATGAAAAGCTTGTTTCGAAAAATCTCGACATGATTGCGTCAAACAGCCTAAAGGTCTGCGGCGCAGGCTTTGGAACAGACACAAACGTAATCACGATTATTACAAGCGGCGGAGAAATGGACTTCCCGATTATGTCAAAATGTGATTGCGCAAGGGTTATTATTGACGAAATAATAAGGCTTGCGAAAAAGTAGAACCCGTGCCTTAAATCAATTCGAGCCGCTTTAAAAGCGGCTCTGATTTTTCTCTGCAAGGCAATCCGCTCAGCAGTAAAAGCTTTGCTCCCCATTCAGCTTGTCAAATCCTCAATCGCCTGCCTAAGCGCATCGCTCCCCTTGATTTTAATCCCCTTGGAAAGCTCCTCCTGATCCGTAAAAGGAAGTGTCGCCACCACCGTATCAAGCACAATTGCGGGGTTTTCCTCACCCTCCAGAAAAACGGTGACCTTACCTTGAAAAGCCTTCACAACGAAAGCAACATCTTCCCCGCGATATTCGGGGCCGATTGCAAAAGCCTTTACTTCGCCGCTTGGAAGCAATCTTATGGCAAAAACGACCATAAGCACTGTAAGAATAAACACCAGAATCCCGACGACGATTGGATTAACCGCTGATTTTTTTCTAAACCAAAGCATAATAAACCTCCGTTTTTGAGTTTAGCTTATGCAAATTTTGGTTTATTATACATAAAAACGGCAAGCCAAAACGACTTGCCGTTTTTTAATCCATCTTAAACCCGATTCCCCAGACGGTTTGAATGTATTTGTCCTCGCCGCCCGCCTTGGAAAGCTTATTTCTGATGTTGCTTATATGAACATTTATAGAGTTGTCCTCGCCCAAAAAAGGCTCGTTCCAGACTGATTCAAAAATATTATTTTTGGTAAACACCTTTTTAGGGTTGCTCATAAGAAGCTGTAAAATCAAAAACTCACGCTTGGTAAGCATAACGGCAGCACCGCTTACGCTTGCCTCAAAAGTGACAGTGTTGATTTCGATATTTTTATATCTGAGGATTTTTTCGTCCTCGGTCTTGCCCTTTCGCCGCAAAAGCGCCTCAATCCTTGCCAAAAGCTCGTCCGTGTCAAACGGCTTTGTGACATAATCGTCCGCCCCGCTTTTAAGCAAGCCGACCTTGCTTGACTTGTCGTCCTTTGCCGAAACAACAATTACAGGTGTGTCAGACGTTTCCCTGATTCTCTCGAGAACTTCTTCGCCCGCAAGCCCGGGGAGCATTAAGTCAAGCATCACCAAATCAAAGCCGCCCGCCATAAGCCGAACCGCCTCCGTGCCCGAAAAAGCCTGCTCGACCGCAAAGCCTGCGTTCTCAAGCAAATCCCTGAGCATATTGTTAATATCATTGTCGTCCTCGGCGACAAGCACCTGCAGTTTTTCCATAAAGCTCCATTCTTGCACAAGCCTTTAATACTAATCCCCAATTGAAATGCTTGCCGAAAAATCATCGCAAAAGCCATAAACAAAAGCTTTTACCCGATTCTTGAAAGCGTTTCTATCAAGATTCAGCATAAGTAATCGTTTTTTTCATCACTATTCCGTCGCAAACAGGATTCCCATAATATTTTTTTCTGACGGCGACGACACCAAAGCCGAACCTGCCATAAAGCCCCGCCCCGCCGATATTATCAGCCCGAACCTCAAGAAAAACGCTTTCTGCGCCCCGCCTTGAGCATTCGGAAATAAATCTTGCCAAAAGCTCCGTGCCGATTCCCCGCCGCCTTGCCGAATCTCTTACGGCAATCCGCAAAAGCTCTGCCTCCGGCGCAAGCACGTTGCCGAGGACAAAGCCGTCGTCGTCAACAATACAGACACAACCCTTTTTTTCAAGCTCTGATTCAATCGCCGCACGGCTCCACGGCTCGGAAAAGCAAAGCTCCTCAAGCTCGGTTATCAAACGAACAAGCTCAATGTGCGTCATACCACGTTGCCCCAACCCTCACGTCCGCAACAAGCGGAACAGCAAGCTTTGCGGCGCCCTCCATTTCTTCCTTGAGAATAACAGCCGCCTGCTCTGCTTGGTCAGCCCTCGCCTCCACAATAAGCTCGTCATGCACCTGCAAAATAAGCCTTGCGTCAAGCCCGCTTTTCGCAAGCCGCCGATAAACCCTGATCATGGCAAGCTTAATAATGTCGGCGGCAGTGCCTTGAATAGGCGTGTTCATCGCAATTCTCTTTCCGTTTGCCTGAACAATTTTGTTGCTTGAAAGAAGCTCCGGTATAAACCGCCTGCGGCCAAAAGCCGTGCTGACCCAACCATTTTTCGATGCTTCCATAACGGTTTTATCCATATATTCCTTAATTTTAGGATAATTTGCGAAATATTCCTTGATATAGCCGTCCGCTTCCTTGACCGAAACGTTTATATCCTTTGAAAGCGAAAACGAGCCAATCCCATAAACAATTCCAAAATTAACCGCTTTCGCCCTGCTTCTAAGCTCCGGCGTAACCCACTCCGGCGGCTGGTTAAACACCTTCGAAGCCGTCGCCGTGTGAATATCGAGGTTATTTTTAAAAGCCTCCTGCATATGCTCGTCGCCCGAAATCGCCGCAAGCACACGCAATTCAATTTGGCTGTAATCCGCATCAACAAGCTTATAGCCTTGTTTTGCAACGAAAAACCGCCTCATATTTCTGCCTATTTCCGTCCTCACAGGTATGTTTTGTATATTCGGCTCAACAGAAGAAATCCGCCCCGTTCTGGTTTCCGTCTGGCGGAAGGTCGAGTGAATCCGCCCATCCTCTCCCACAACCGCAAGCAAGCCGTCTGTGTAGGTCGATTTAAGCTTTGAAAGCGAGCGATATTCCTGAATTTTGGCAATAATCGGGTGCTTGTCCATCAAAAATTCAAGCACATCAGCGTTGGTTGAATAGCCCGTCTTTGTCTTTTTCCCCGATGGCAAGCCAAGGTCGTCAAAAAGCACCACGCCAAGCTGTTTTGGCGAGCCTATGTTAAATTCCCGCCCAGCAAGCCCATAAATTTCACCTTCAAGTGCGGCAATATCGCCGCCAAGCCTTTCACCAAAGGCTTTGACGCCGTCGCTGTCAAGCTCTATCCCCTCGATTTCCATTGCGGAAAGCACCTCGGCAAGCGGCATTTCAATATCCTCAAGCACGCTTAAAAGCCCGTTTTCCTGAATTTTCGCCAAAAGCACACTGTTAAGCCGCAAAATTGCCGCAGGAAGCTCTGCGCTGTCGCTGAAAGCAATGCCATATTCGGCGCAAAGCCGCTCCAGACTATATTCTGAGGAATTTACGTTGAGCAAATAGGCGGCAAGCGTTGTGTCAAAACGAACGTTTCCAAGCCTGAAGCCCTTTTCAAGCGCCCAGTGCCACAGACTTTTAAGGTTGAACGTGCGCAGATTTTCCGTTTTTGAAAGAAAATCCGCCGCTTTTTCGTCGGGAACAAGCTCTGCCGTTTTCCCGTCACAGCGCAAAAGCTTTCCTCCGTCAAAAATAACGTCAAAGCCTCCCGAAAGCATCGGCGGTTCAACCGCTTTTTCATGCGTTTTATCAACCGCCCCCGCCTTAATATCAAGCTTTTTAAGCAGGGCGAACATTTCAAGCTCTGTCAGAATCGCCGAAAGCTTTTCCTCATCGGGTTTAAGCGGCTTGTATGCGGAAAGTTCCTTTTCAATCGGCACATCACGGCAAATCACCGCAAGCTCTCTGCTTAAATAAGCGGAAGCTTTGCCGTTTTCAAGCTTTGTTTTGACTCCCGCCGAAACATCAAGCCCTTGTATATCTTCATAAATTTTATCAACCGACCCATATTTTTGAATTAGCGAAAGTGCTGTTTTTTCGCCTATTCCCGCTACGCCCGGAATATTATCCGACGCATCGCCCATAAGCGCCTTAACCTCAATCATTTGCTTGGGCGAAACCCCATACTGCTCTTGAATGGCGGCAGGGGTGTAAATCAAATCCGCCTTTGTTGACGCAAGATGAACCTTGACCCTGTCGGAAACAAGCTGAAAGCTGTCCCTATCGCCGGTTAATATTGTACAATCCGCCGAATTTTCCTCCGAAATTTCAGCAATTGTGCCTAAAATATCATCAGCCTTAAAGCCCTCAACCTCAATAATTTTTATGCCCAATGCGGTGAGAATTTCCTTCAGGTAAGGCATCTGCGCCGCAAGCTCGTCGGGCATTCCCTTTCGCCCCGCCTTATAGCCGTCATATTTTTTATGTCTGAATGTCGGCGCTTTCAAATCGAACGCAACCGCAACTCCGTCGGGGCTTTCTTCCTTTAAAAGCTTAAGGTAAATATTGAAAAATCCTGTCAAAGCGTTCGTGAAAACGCCTTTTTTGTTGCTTAAAAGGCGAATGCCGTAAAAGGCACGGTTTATTATACTGTTGCCGTCTATTGCCAGAATTTTCATTTTGCACCTTCCGATTGCGCTTAATCCGTAATATTCTTATCCTTGCGAAGCCCTTTGATTGCCTCAACCCTTGCTTTGAAAAACCCGCCAAGCCTTGCTATAAAGCCGTCCGCCTGCGGTTTTTGCTCTGGAATTGCCTTTGCCGCTTTGTATGCTTCTTCATAAAAATAAAGCTGTGAATCAAGCGGCTCGCCGACGACGTCCTTTTTGTAATAGCTTCCGTTTGCAAGCTGAAGCCTTGCCTTGACGTTATCATTTTTCATCACTTCAAACATTTCGCAAATTCTCGCCTTGATTTTCTCATTGCGAATAGGTGCGGCGACTTCAACACGCCGCTCCATATTTCTCGTCATGAAATCGGCGGAGGAAATGTAGACCTTTTTGCGTTCGCCCGTGCCGAAAATATAGATTCGGCTATGCTCGAGAAAGCGGCCGACAATTGAAGTAACCGTGATATTCTCCGTTTTGCCCGCCACGCCCGCAATCAAACAGCAAATTCCTCTGACGACCATCTCAATTTTAACGCCCTTTTGGTTTGCCTCGATAAGCTTGTCAATAATATCCTTATCGGTGAGGGAATTAATTTTTATTCCGATATAGCCCGCCTCGCCATAGGTTATTTCGTTGTCAATCATCTCGACAATTCGGCTTTTCATGCACCTTGGTGCGACAAGCAAAGCCGTGCTGCTTTCAACGGTTGTTCCCATTGAAAGCGCATTAAACACGACGGAAGCATCTGCGCCGATATCCTTGTCGGCGGTGAAAATCGTCATATCTGTGTAAAGCTTTGCGGTTTTTTCATTATAGTTTCCCGTGCCAACCTGCGTAATATACTGAATCGAATCACCGCTTTTAAGCGTAATCTGCAAAAGCTTTGTGTGAACCTTCATGTCGTCAAGCCCGTAAATAACAGTTACTCCGGCGTCCTCAAGCCGCTTTGACCAACCGATATTATTCTCCTCGTCAAACCTTGCACGAAGCTCGACAAGGGCAAGCACAGACTTGCCGTTTTCCGCCGCACGAATAAGAGCGTTTATGATTTTGCTGTCACGGGCGACACGATAAAGCGTAATTTTAATGGAGAAAACCTTTTCGTCCTCCGCCGCTTCCCTGATTAAGGAAATAAGCGGCTTAAAGCTTTCATACGGGTATGAAAGGAAAATATCCCCGCGCAAAATCTGTTTTATAAGCGGCTCTGACGGGTTTATCATTGGCGAAGACTGCGGCGTAAGCACAGGATAAAACAAATCTTCTCTTGCACAAACAAGCTCTTCAAGCTTGAAAATAAAGCTCATATCAAGCGGCGAGGTCTGAGAAAAAGTAAACTCCTCAGAAACGCCGATTTTCTTCATAAGCTGCCTGCCGATTTCACCGCTTATTCCATGGCTGAACTGAAGTCGAATCGGGTGAAGCTTTCGGCGGTTTTTCACAAGCTCTTCCATCACGTCACGAAAGTCAAGGTCTTGGTCAAAAAGCGCCTCGTTTACGTCAATATCGGCATTTCTGGTTATTCTGAAAATACATTTCGAGCCAAGGTCAAAGCTTGAAAAAACAAGCTCTGCAAAGAGAAGAATAACCTCCTCGGCAAGAACAAAGCGAAGCCCGTCGCCGGGAAGCCTTACAATCCTGTCAAAGCCGCCCTCGGCGGGAAGAATGCCGATTATGCTTTTTTCGTCATTTTTACGCTTAAGCTCTGCGCCGATATAGGTATCGAGATTTTTCAAAAACGGCATCGGGTGCTTTTTGTCAATAAGCCCCGGGAACAAAAACGGCTGAATATCCGAGGCAAAATGCGCTTTAAGAAAGTGAAAATCCGTTTCGGAAAGAGAATTTATATCCTCATGTACAATCCCGAATTCGCCGAGCCTTTGCATAATCCCGCAATAGGCCCTGTCCTCCTGCGGAAGCAGGCGGCTTATTTTGTCGGCGATAAGGCGAAGCTGTTCTGCCGCTGTGAGATTGGTTTTGTTTTCGGGAACGTCGTTTTTAAGGCGGCTTTGGTCGTAAAGCGTCCCGACCCTCACCATGCAAAACTCGTCAAGGTTGCTTGAAAAAATAGAAACAAACTTAAGCCGCTCGAAAAGCGGGGTCTGCACGTCCTCGGCTTCTTCAAGGACACGCTGGTTAAACTTAAGCCACGAAAGCTCTCTGTTGTCAATAGCGGGTAAATCACTCATTGTAATTCTCCTGTCATAATCTGAATTTTACAGACCTTATATTGACATGATAAAACATTTTTGGACAAAGCGCAACAGGCAAGTGTGTAAAATCTTTGTAAAGTAATCTTTACTTAATCACATTCTTGCCGCCTCTGGGCTTTCCTGTGACGACAGCTTCTTCTTTTCCGCCCATATCCTCGAAAACAGCGTTGCTTGTATCAGCTCTTTTAAGCTCGGGGTTAACCTCTCCACGCTCTTCATAATAAGGATTAATCACGTATTTTTGAATAACGGGATAGGTGTTGAACACGGACAAAAACGCTACCCACGAAAACGGAAAAAGCAGTGCCGCCAGAAGGTTATACGGCACGGGAATAACCATAAACACAACCATAATTATTACCGCCGAAACCATAAATGTAAATAAATTTTTCACTATTGCGATTGACGAAAGGAAAAAAGCGTTTTTCAGAATCGCCTTCATCTTGAGGTTTAACGCAACAATTTCGAGATAGATATAAAAATTCATAATTGTGAAAATCATGATTGCCGCCACAAGCATACCGACTAAAAGCCAATAATACTCTGACGTCTGCAAAGCCTCCTGATAGTATGACAGGGCGAACCATGCGCCGAAAAACACAAGCAAATCAGCAATTCCGATACCGATTGAAGCCTTGAAGTTTTTCTTAAACGCAGTCAGAAAATCATGGAAAATAAAAACAGGGCGCTCGAGATAAAACTGCCGCATAATGTGAGTGAGGGCGGCGGTCGCAGGCCCAAAGGTAATAATAGGAATGCAGAATAAAATGTAAATCAGATTAAGCTCTATAAGCCGCCAGAACTTTCTTTTGAAAAGCTCAATAAAGCGGAAAAAAGGCTTTTTTTCGGGTGCGTTTTTTTCAACGCCCTTTGTCGGTTTGCTTTTTAAAATAAATCCCACAAAAATTCTCCAGTCAATAAATTATGCTTACTGTTTTATTATACACTATTTCGGGCAGTAAATCAAGATTTTTGTATATTTTCATTGAAAAAGCCTTGAATTAATATAACAAAAGGTGTTGCCAAATGAAATTTTTCGTTATGCACAGCACTTTTATGATACAATAAAAACCGCCGCAAGGAAAACACGAGCTTTTCTTGCGGCAATGCCTAAATTATTCTGCTGATAAAACTGCTGGTTATGGCTTTCTGATTATTTTAAGCTCGACACGGCGATTAAGTTTGCTTTGCTCTTCCGTGTCATTTCCCGCAATCTGGTCGCTCCAGCCGCGGCCGATAATCGTCATTTTCTCCTCGGGAAGCTTTGACTCCTGAGAGAAAAACTTAAGCACAGCCAAGGCTCTGTCTGCGGAAAGCTCCCAGTCGAAATCGGACTTTTCGCCAACGTCGGCGACGTGCCCTGTTATGTCAATAGAGTCGATATAATCATCAACCTCATACAAAATTTCGCCCATATACTTGAGTATATCATAGCTTTCAGTGCGTACAACGGCACTGTTCGGCACGAAAAGGACGCTGTCGGTAAAGCGGAAATTTATATATTCGTCCGTTTTCTCAATCAAAATCGACTCGGTATAGCCGCTTTCGTCGATTTTTTTCTTCAGATGCTCATAAATCTTGTCAAATTCGCCCTCGCTTTTTGATTCTCCCTCCTGCCCCGATTGGTTAGAAGGGCCGCCTGCGCTGTTTTTATCGAGTTCTTCCTGAAGCTCGGCATTTTGGTATGACTGTGACATCATTGCAAAGGAAAAAAGAATTACGAAAACCGCCATAAGGTCGGTCATCATATCGCTGTAACTCGCAAGCCAGTTATCCCCGCCGTCATCTTCGTCGTCATCTTCCCACTCCCGCTCGTCGTCCAACATTTTCGTCCTCCCTTCCCGCACTTATTTTATTCGCTGCGCCCATTCCCTTGCCAAAATTCTTGGCAATATCCTTCTTGCGGAGTGTCGCAAGAAGCTGGTCCTGTATAAGCTTAGGGTTTTTGCCCTTCTGAATAAGCATAAGTCCCTCTGTAATAAGCTCTTTTCTGAAAACCTCCATAGAGCTCATTGCCTCAAGCCTTTTTCCCATAGGGGTGAAAAGAGTATATGCGATAAACGCACCGTAAAACGACGAAACAAGCTCTATTGCCATCATCGGGCCTAAAGACTCGGGGTCGTCCATATTGTTAAGCATAGGAATAAGTCCGACATATGTACCCAAAAGTCCAAGTGCCGTAACATTTCCCGCAATCATATTAATCATTGACAAGCCTTGCTTGTGCCTCTTTGAAGCATAGTAAATATCAGAGTGAAGCGCCGATGCAAGCGCATCCTCGGCAATTCCGTCGGTTAAAAGCAAAATTCCCTTATGTAAAAACGGATCGTCCTCATGCTGGGCGGCAAGGTTTTCGAGGGCAAGAATACCCTTGCTTCTCGCCGTCTTGCTAAGCTCTACCAAGGTGTTTATATCACCGACAAAATCATATTTTTCTTTCTTAAACGACCTCATAATAACCCCGCCAAGACGTTTAAGCTGTTCCGGCGGATATGCGACAATAACTGCGCCGATTGTACTTCCGATGATAATGGAAAAAGAAGGCAAATTCCAGAAAAGCCCCGGATCAGGCGACTCAAGAACACCGTAAACTACACAGCCTATGCCGATTATAAAACCAATTATGGTTGATATTGCAGTCTTTTTCATATTGTTTCCCTTTCAGCGTTTTGGAAATAAAAGTTTTTATTTTCCGTGGCAAAAGCCATAATTGCACAATAAGCCTTAATTATTTCTGTGCAATTCATACAAACTAACGTGAAAATGTCAAGCCGCATTTAGTCGTTGTTTATATTTTAGCAGATTATTTTGTTTTCGTCAAGATATAAACGATAATTAGACAAAAATTTTTACCTTTTCATACAGGATTTTGCGTTGAAACATAAACAAACCCGCAATTTTTGCGGCTTACGATAATTATGAAAATAACACCACATATATTATCGCCATCTCGGCGCAAAGCTTTAGCGTTCGGGAAAAATTTCGACAAAGCCTCTCATGTTCAACCTTAATAAAAATTCTGCTGTATAAAACGAGTTTTTATCAAATTGCCAGAATTTCCGCAGAGTTTCTCCGATGAAAGCTTATTCCCGTTGTAAAAAGCTTGATTCTGTGGTATAATAATCACAAGTGATTATTATACTTTTTACCCCGATTTCTGATTTCGCAAAAATTTAACAGCATAAGGACGGACAATGAAAAAGCTTATTCCATTTTTAAAGCAGTATAAAAAGCAGGTTGTTTTCGGGCCTATTTTTAAATTTATAGAAGCGGTTTTCGAGCTTATCGTGCCGCTTGTCGCCGCAAAAATCATCGACGTGGGAATCAAGGAAAACCGCCCTGCCTACATCTGGCAAATGGGCGGAATTATGCTTTCCCTCGGCGTTTTCGGGCTTGCATCGTCGCTTGTCTGCCAATATATGGCTTCGGTTGCGTCGCAAGGCGTAGGAACAAAGCTTAGAAGTGCGCTTTTCGAAAAAATCAACACGCTTTCGCACAAAGAGCTTGACGAAATCGGCACTCCGTCGCTTATCACCCGTGTCACAAATGACGTAAACCAGCTTCAGGTCGCCGTCGCCATGCTTATAAGGCTTGTCGTGCGTGCTCCTTTTCTTGTCGTCGGTGCCGTTATGTCGGCATTTATAGACCTCGAGCTTTCGCTTATTTTCTTTGCGACAATCCCCGTGATTGCGCTTATTCTCTACCTTGTCATCTCAAAATCCATACCTCAATACAAAAAAATCCAGCGGCTTCTTGACAAGATTTCACGGATAACAAGGGAAAATCTTTCGGGCGCAAGGGTTATCCGTGCTTTTGCCAAGCAAGACCACGAAAACAAACGCTTTTCCGATGATGCGGAGGATTTCAGCCGTGCGGCAATCCGTGTCGGAAGGCTTTCCGCACTGTTAAACCCGCTTAGCTATGCCGTCATGAATATTGCCGTAATCGGTATAATCTGGTTCGGCGGCTTTAAGGTTGACAACGGCACGCTCGAGCAGGGCGAAATAATCGCTCTTGTAAACTACATGACGCAGATTTTGCTTGCCCTTGTCGTCGTCGCAAACCTTGTTGTGCTTTTCACAAAATCCGCCGCCTCAGCCGCAAGAGTTGAGGAGGTTTTGTCGCTTGAGCCTGCTTTTACCGAGGGAAAAGGCGGGTTTATCACGGTTGATTCCGCACCGAAAATTGAGTTTAAAAATATAAGCTTCGGCTATAACGACGGCGGCGACTTGGCACTGTCCAATATCAATCTCACCATACGCAAGGGTGAAACCGTCGGTATAATCGGCGGAACAGGAAGCGGAAAATCAACGCTTGTAAGCCTTATCCCACGCTTTTTCGACGTTAATTCAGGAGAGGTTTGCGTTGACGGAATAAACGTAAAAAATTATACCTTTGAACAGCTCCGTGGTAAAATCGGGCTTGTGCCGCAGCGCTCTGTGCTTTTTTCGGGAACAATCCGTGAAAACCTGAGATGGCGGGCGGAAACAGCAACAGACGGTGAAATATGGGCGGCAATCGAAACCGCACAGGCAAAAGATTTCGTCGAAAAGCTCCCCGACGGGCTTGACACGATGATTATGCAAGGCGGAAAAAACCTTTCCGGCGGCCAGCGCCAGCGCCTCACAATAGCCCGAGCCCTTGTGGGCAATCCCGAAATACTAATCCTCGACGACAGCGCAAGCGCACTCGACTATGCGACGGATTCCCGCCTGCGCTCGGCAATCCGGCGCCTTTCAAGCGATATGACGGTGATAATCGTTTCCCAGCGTGCCGCCTCGGTGCTTCATGCCGACCAGATTCTCGTCCTTGACGACGGCGAAAACGTCGGGCTTGGCACTCATGACGAGCTTCGCAAGACCTGCGAAATCTATGCTGAAATCTGCACGACACAGCTTGGAGAGGAGGCGGAAAATGCGTAAAAAAAGCATAATAAAGCGGCTTGCCGCCTTTATAAAGCCCGACATGACATATCTTCTGATTGCCCTTGTTTTCGCCGTAATAAGCGTTGCGGCGACACTTGTGACTCCTGTCCTCATCGGCAGGGCAATCGACCATATTGTCGGAAAGGGTGAGGTTGATTTTAAAGGAGTTTTGCCTTATTTAGGCTTGATTGCGGCGGCGCTTATAACCGTTGTGCTTTTCCAATGGCTTATGGCGCTCTGCACAAACATTATTTCCCAAAGAACCGTCCTTCGTCTGCGTACGCAAGCCTTTTCGCACCTTCACAAAGTGCCGCTTTCTTACATCGACACGAACCCTCACGGCGACATAATAAGCCGTGTGATAAACGACATTGACCAAGTCGCAAACGGCTTGCTTCAAGGCTTTCAGCAGTTTTTCTCGGGCATTGTCACCATTGTAGGAACAATTTTGTTTATGCTTGCGATAAACGTAAATATGGCAATGGTTGTAATTTTAATAACACCGCTTTCGCTTCTTGTCGCAACCGTTCTCACCAGACTTACGTACAAGCAGTTTAAAAAGCAGTCAGAGCTTCAAGGCAGAATAGGCTCGTACATTGAGGAAATGGTCGGCAACCAAAGCGTTGTAAAGGCATTTTCATATGAAAAACGTGCCGAAAGCAAATTTGCCGAAATCAACACCGAGCTTTACGGTGTCGGCGTCAAGGCGCAGTTTTACTCCGCAATGGTAAACCCGGGAACCCGCTTTGTAAACGGGCTTGTCTACACAGGAACAGCTGTTTTCGGCGCACTGAGCGTTTTGCAGAACCCTGCTTTTACCATTGGCTTTCTCTCAAGCTTTCTTTCCTATGCGGGGCAGTACACCAAGCCGTTTAACGAGATTTCGGGCGTTGTCGCCGAGCTTCAGTCGGCTTTCGCCTCCGCACGGCGAATTTTCGAGCTTCTCGACAGCAAAACCCTCCCCGATGACAGCAACAACCGTGAGCTTTCAACCTGCGACGGAACAGTTGACATCAAGCACGTTTATTTCTCCTACACTCCCGACAGAAAGCTTATCGAGGACTTCAACCTGAACGTTAAATCGGGACAAAGGACGGCGATTGTCGGCCCGACGGGCTGTGGTAAAACAACCCTTATAAACCTGCTTATGCGGTTTTATGACGTTAATTCAGGCGAAATTTCCGTAAGCGGCGAGCCGATTAAAGCTCTTACCCGCAAAAGCCTGCGCCGAAGCTATGGAATGGTTTTACAGGACACATGGCTTTTCAAGGGAACCGTCAAGGAAAATATTTCCTATGCTAAACCCGATGCAACCGACGATGAAATCATCGCCGCCGCCAAATCCGCCCACGCACACAGCTTTATAAAGCGGCTTCCAAGCGGCTATGACACGGTTATCGGCGACGACAGCGGCATTTCCCAAGGTCAAAAACAGCTTTTATGCATAGCAAGGGTAATGCTCTCCCTGCCGCCCATGCTTATTCTTGACGAGGCGACAAGCAGCATAGACACCCGCACGGAAATGCGGATTCAGCGTGCATTCACAAAGATGATGGACGGCAGAACAAGCTTTATAATTGCTCACAGGCTCTCAACGATTAAGGAAGCGGACTGCATTCTCGTCATGGAAAGCGGAAAAATCATCGAAACCGGAACGCACGACGAGCTTCTCGCAAAGGGCGGCTTTTACGCAAATTTGTACAACAGCCAGTTTACGATATAAAACGCTTGTTATACGGCAAAATTTGTGTTATAATTATAATATGGGGGATTTAATAAGCATAAATTTTGTGCTGGTATAGAGCTATATTTTAAATTAACAATTGGCAAAAGCGTCAAGCAAGGAGCGTATAAATGGCAAAAAAAACCTACGGCGACAACAGTCTGGTATCACTTAAAGGGCCTGATCAGGTGCGAAAGCGCCCCGGAGTTATTTTCGGCTCTGACGGAATCGAAGGCTGTCAGCATTCAGTGTTTGAAATATTATCCAACTCTATCGACGAAGCTCGTGAGGGCTTCGGCAAGCTCATCAAAATCACCAAATACCGTGACAACTCTATTGAAGTTGAGGACAACGGCAGAGGTATACCCATAGATTTTAACAAAAATGAAAATAAATTCAACTGGGAGCTTGCCTTTTGCACGCTTTACGCAGGCGGAAAATACAACAACAACGAAGGCGACAACTATACCTATGCTCTCGGTTTAAACGGCTTGGGGCTTTGCGCAACTCAGTTTGCTGCGGAATATATGGAAGTCGAAAGCCGAAACGAAACGTGGAAATATTCGCTCCGCTTTGAAAAAGGGTTTAACGTCACCAAGGACGAAAGAGGTTTTGTTAAAAACCGAAACGAAAGCGGAAAAACCGGCACGAAAATCCGCTGGCGGCCGGACCTTGAGGTTTTCACCGACATAAACATTTCCGACGAATACATTACCGATATTCTCAAGCGGCAGGCGATTGTAAACGACGGACTTGACTTCCTTTTTCTTTCAGAGCAAGAGGACGGGAGCTTTACCAGAGCCGAATTTTGCTATGAAAACGGCATTCAGGACTATTTAAAAGAGCTTGTCGGCGACAACACGCTTACTACTCCGCAATATTGGACTGTGCAAAAAACGGGCCGTGACCGTGAGGACAAGCCTGAATACAAGCTTAAAATGAACGTTGCGTTCGCATTTTCAAACACCGTCAAGCTCATCAATCACTATCACAACTCAAGCTTTCTCGAATACGGCGGAAGCCCTGAAAAGGCGGTCAGACAAGCGTTTGTTTCGCAGATTGACTCTTGGCTTAAAGCCAACAATAAGTACAACAAGGGCGAAAGCAAGATAAATTTCACCGATGTTGAGGATTGCCTTGTTTTCATTTCATCGAATTTTTCAACTCAGACCAGCTATGAAAATCAGACAAAAAAGGCAATTACTAACAAATTCATATACGAAGCGATGACAGAGTGGCTCAAGCACTCGCTTGAGGTTTACTTTCTGGAAAATCCTGATGAAGCAGTAAAAATCGGCACACAGCTTCTTATAAACAAGCGCAGTCGTGAAAATGCCGAAAAAACCCGACTAAACCTCAAAAGCAAGCTCGGCGGAACTATTGACCTTTCCAACCGTGTGCAAAAATTTGTCGATTGCCGAAGCAAGGACGTAAACAAGCGAGAGCTTTACATTGTGGAGGGTGACTCAGCGCTAGGCTCGGTTAAGCTTGCCCGTGATGCCGAATTTCAAGCGGTTATTCCTGTGCGGGGCAAAATTTTAAACTGCTTGAAATCGAGCTATGACAAAATTTTCAAGAACGATATAATAACCGATTTGCTTAAGGTTCTGGGCTGCGGTGTCGAGGTAAAGTCGAAAGCGAACAAGGATTTATCCTCATTTAACCTTGATAATCTGCGGTGGAACAAGGTTGTAATCTCCACCGATGCCGACGTTGACGGCTTTCAGATTCGGACGCTTATTCTGACGATGCTTTACCGCCTTACGCCGACACTTTTGGAAAAAGGGCTTGTATACATTGCCGAATCTCCGCTTTACGAAATCACGCATAAATCGGAAACTTATTTTGCCTACACCGAAGCTGAAAAAAGCCGCATCATCAACAGCTTTAACACCGATAAATATACGATCCAGCGGAGCAAAGGCCTTGGTGAAAACGAACCCGATATGATGTCGCTCACCACAATGAACCCCGACACAAGGCGGCTTATCCGTGTTTTGCCCGACGACGTCGAGAGCACGAAAGAAATGTTTGATATTCTTCTTGGCGACAATTTGCAAGGCAGGAAGGATTATATTCAAGAATTTGGAAGCCTTTATTTAGACGCCGCCGATGTAAGCTGATTGATTAATAAATAAAATGCCGTGTAAACTAACACGGCATTTTTGCGTTGAACGGCTTATAAAAAAAGCAAGCCCGCAGTTATTACCGCGAGCTTGTTATAATTGTGAGTGAAATTATCCCTTGACGCTTCCGAGTGTGACACCGGCAACAATGAACTTCGACAAAGCAAAGTACACAATCATAACCGGCACAATCGCAATCGTAATCATCATATAAACCTGACCCATATCAAACTTGATAAAGTCAGCAGAACGAAGCTGTGCAATAAGAATAGGAAGAGTTCTCTTTTCTTTTTCAAGCAAAAGTGCGGGAGTGAAATAGTTGTTCCACGCACCTGTAAAGGTGAAAATTGCCTGAACAGCCATCGCCGGCTTCATAATCGGGAGAACTATCGTGTTAAACGTCTTGAACTCATTCGAGCCGTCGATTCTTGCCGCCTCAACAATTTCAAGCGGAAGCGAGCTGTCCATGTATTGCTTCATAAAGAAGAACACAACAGGAGATGCCATTGCGGGAAGAATAAGCGCAAGGAAGTTATTCCGCAAGCCAATGTCGTTGATAAGGCGAATAAAACCAAGAGCCGTAACCTGTGTAGGAACAGTCATAATCAGAAGTATGAAGTTGAATAAGAACCTTTTGCCTTTGAAATCATAAACATGAATCGCATAAGCTGTCAAAGCCGACACATAAATCGAAAGCAATGCAACAAACGACGAAACAATAAGGCTGTTAATTACACCTGTTATAATAGGTGTTGTTTCGTTATGGACAACATTGTCAAAATTCCTGAAAAAGTTTGAACCAAACATGAATGAAAAGCCCTGATTGATTTCAGCGTGGCTTCTGCTTGAGTTAACAAGAAGCATATAAAAGAAAATCAAGCAAAGAAGTGAAAAAAGCGTCAAGACAATATAACAAAGTACTCTTTTTATTGGCAAAGAAGTATCTTCTTTTATAGTATTATATTTCATTTCTTAGCCCCCTTTTTCTTCATTGCGTCCTTATTTGTGAATGAGTAATAAACAATCATGCTGAACACCGCACAAATAATGAACAGAATTACAGAAAGTGCGCCCGCCATACCATAGTTCTTTGAGAACAAGTGATTGTTAAGGAACATAATCATAGTTGTCGCAGAGTGCATCGGGTCGCCCTTACCGTTTGTAAGAACCTGGGGAACATCGAACATCTGAAGACCACCGATAAGTGAAGTAATCATAACGTAAACGAGAATCGGGCGAATAAGCGGCATGATTATCTTCCAGAAAATATTTGAGGAAGATGCGCCGTCAATTTCTGCCGCTTCAACAAGCGAAGCATCAATTCCCATCATCGCCGCCATAAGAAGAATGGTTGTGTTACCAAACCACATAAGGAAGTTCATCATAGCAACAAGAGAACGTGTCCACCATACATTAGCGAGAAAACGTACAGGCTCAAAGCCGAGTGCAGATAAAATTGTATTTATCGGGCCCATCTCTGAATCAGAAAAGAGCGCAAATATCAACATTGCAAATGCAGAAGCCATTATAAGGTTGGGCATATAAATGATTGATTTAAAAATGCCGGTATGCTTAAGGTTGAGTCTTGCGTTTGTAAACCAATAAGCAAAAAGCAAAGAAATAACAAGCTGTGGAATAAAGCCGAGAATCCACATAATCATTGTATTTCCTAAATATTTAAAAACCTCACCGCCGCTGAAAAGCTTTATGTAGTTATCAAATCCGACAAAATTTGGACCTATAACCTTAAGACCGGATTTGAAATGCTCAAAGAAGCTATAATAAAACGTCGTGATGAGCGGATAAAGCTGAAAAACCAAAAAAGTCAAAACAAAAGGAATCAAGAAAATATAACCCCATTTGCTATAGCTGATTGTTTTTTTCTTCTTGGTTTCGACAGCGCTTTGTGTCATATCTGCCATATTTCCACCTTTCTCTTTATAGGAAGGATAATTCTGCATTTAAGCTTGTATGTGAATGGGAATATTTGCATAATATCCCATTCACATACAAACAGCGGAATAAATCCGCTGTTTGTTGATAGCCGTTTAAAACAAAATCTTAAGCGGGCTTCTTAAGCTCAGGATACTTAACGATTGCATCGTCATAGAACTTAGCAAGAGCTTCGTCCTTTGTTGCGTTGCCTTCGAAATAGTTTCTCATGTCGCCCTGGAAGCTTTCATTAAGACCCTGGTCATAAGCAGAAAGATTGCTCATGTTGATCTTAGGAGCAGCTGATGCGAAGAGAGCGATGTGGTTCTGTCCGCCGAGGAAGTCAGAGCCGTAAGAAGCATCTGTTGCGATAGAATTCATTGCAGGAATATTGTTTGTATAGTCCTGTGTATCAAGAGTTATTTGCTTCATAACTGAGTCATTGCAAGTAAGAACCTTCATAATATCAGCTACAAGACCCTTGTTATCTGTGTCGTAAGAGCCGCAAATCCATGTACCGCCCCAGAAATAAGCCTGAGGTCCTTCACATACTGCATAGTCGCCGAATGCGCCGTTGCCAACCTTCTTTTCGCCTTCCTTGTCAGCAAGAGAGTTTCCGAGAAGTGTGAAGTTAATTCCCCATGTTGAATAGAAGAATCCGAAAACCTTACCATTCGGTCCCTGGTCAGCATTCCACTGGTCGTTCCAGAGAGAAGTCTTGTTGTTATAGCCCTTGTCTGTGAAGTCCTTAGTCTGGTCAACCCAAGTCATAAGGTTCGCATCGATAATGATTTCGTTGTTTTCATTAACCCAAGGAGCGGAAACGTTGTTGGAGAATGTACGATAAGCATCGTCAAAACCGGAAAGCATGAAGTAGCCCTTAGCTGCAGCCTTTTCAGCAACTTCGTTGAACTTTGTCCAGTCAGAAAGTGCCTTCTGAACTTCAACAGGATCGTCTGTTCCGAGAACGTCCTTAGCGATCGAACGTCTGTAAGCGAAAAGACCAGGAGTTGCCTGCCATGTTGTTCCTCTGAGTACGCCGGTTTCGTCAGTAACGATTTCCTGTGTGTACTTGTACTGGTTAGCAAGATCTTCATCAGTAAGTCCGAGGTCAGCCTTTACGTCAAGAGCAACGCCGGCATCAGCAGCGGTGTACTTGAGGGCATAGTCAGCTTCGATCAGGAAAATATCAATCTTTTCATCAGCAGCCTTATCAGCCTGTGATCCAAGATCTTCGTCAAGCTTAATCTGGTAAGCGTTTCCTTCGTTAGGAGTGATGTTCCAGTTTACTGTAACACCGTCAGGAAG
>CAZYRV010000015.1:27545-32737 GCA_964649485.1 uncultured Oscillospiraceae bacterium
CTTCGAATCTTCCCTTGAACTCATCGTTCCAGCAAGAAATGTTAAGTACTTTTCCTTCGTCAGCGCCAAGCTCGTATTTTCCTTCGGGAGCAGGTCTAAGCTCGTCAGGTGCAACGATCGGTGCATCTGTTTCGGATTCTTTGCTTTCATCACCGCCGCTTGGAGCAGCCGTTGTTGTTGCTGCGGGTGTGTCGCTTCCGGACTCGGTTGTGTTGTTACAGCCGGCGAAAGCCGAGGTTGCCATCAAAATAGCGAGCAAGCCGCTGACTATTTTCTTTGATTTCAACATATTTTTCCTCCTCAAAATAAACATTTTCGAATGTTTTTGTATGTCACTCAGCCAAACCTGCCGGGGAAGGCTGAAAGTAACCGAAATTGATGTGCATTTTGCACAAAAATCGTTTATCCAAACGCTGGGTAATGCCATTGAGCTTTTTCAACAATAATTTTTAATAAAAATAAAGAAATGAAGTCAATTCAAACAAAGCATAAAGCAAAATTAAAACCAGAAATATGCATGGTCATAGCTTATGTACCGCAATCTCTCTGACATGACTATACTTTACAGCAAATATAACAATATGTCAAGCCCTATATTGTAAATTTCGTCATGTTGCACAGTGAAGTTTAAATGTAAACCAGTACATGAGAAAAAATACACAATTCAATTATTACAGAATGATTACAATGATAATAGTTTGTAATGTTTGTGATAAAAGAGGGAAAATTATAGGATTCTCGAATTGTTCATTATAAGCTCAAATTTAACATTAAGCGCCGCCGCCGCTCTCCTGCAAAGCGTCATTCTGCTTAAAAATATCTCAAAATACTCCATAACAGGGCTTATTTTTGTATCAACCGTCAAATCCAAAACCAAAACCGAATTATCGTCCGTGAAATAAACAGAAGATTTCTCAACCGCATAGTTCACCCTGTCATGAATATCCTTGGCGAGATTTTCGCTTGACGGCAGAAAATCAGGGTCAGCCCAGCGCACCCTCGAGCGCCTTACGTCCGTCTTATCAGCAAGAATAACCGCCGCCGCAATCGGGTTTACCGGAATTGCCGTGCCCTCGTCATGATTTCCGATTGCCGAAACGATAAGCGCAACCTCCTCCGCCGGCATACCCATGCAATCAAGAAGCCTGAAAGCCATGATTGCGCCGCTTTGCGCATGATCAACACGATTTATAACATTGCCGATGTCGTGCATATATGCGGCAATCTGCGCAAGCTCGCACACACGCTCGGGATATTTAAGCGTGCTTAAAATCATAAAGGCGGTTTCCGCCGCCCTCTCGACATGGGCGTTCGAATGCTCGGTATAGCCGATAGAGCTAAGCGCCGCATCGGCATGGTTTATATAGGTCTGAATATCCTTGTTCTGCTTGATATATTCATAAGTAACATTACTCATACTGCGCCTCCTGTGCGCTTCCGCACATATTCTATATTCGCCTGCAATATTTCGGGGACAACCTCTCCGGTTAGCATTGACGAACTCTCAATGGTAACAGCCCCGCCATAACCCTTTTCCATAAGAAACGCAAAAAATCTCTCGAAATCAACCTGCCCCTCGCCAATCGGCAAGGCTCTGCGGAGATTCGCCCACTCAAGCGTGCCGCCCTTATAATCGCTTATGTGGACGTGACGGACAAGCTTGTTTTCCCAAAGCCAATCCATCTTGTAAAGGCTTTCAAAAAGCCCGTGAAACTCTGTAAACCTTGTGTCAAGCGTGAAAGCAAGCCCCTCGGGAAACCTCTCGAAAAGCTCTCTCCAGCGCAAAAACGGGTTTTCGTTCTGGTTGCAAGGAATATTCTCGACGGCAAGCACAATTCCGTTTTCTCGGGCAATCTCCAAAAGCTTCGGATAAACCGAAAAATTCACCTCAATATTCCTGTCTGAATAAATCCCGCCCCAAAGGTGCAAAACACCAAGCCCTGCGCCGATTTCACGGGCAAATTCACAGTTTATTTTAAACATGGACAAAGCTTTTTCAACGTCGCCGCCTTCGTTTCGGCTTATAAGCTCGCCGATGTCCTTGTCAAGATGAGCCGTCGCAAACCTCAGCCCGAAAGCGTTTACCCGCCTTGCATAAGCCTTTGGGTCAGCATAAAGCTGGTCATAAATCATAAACTCAAAGCCGTCAGGGCTGATTTTTTCCGCAATCTGCGGAATTATGTCGATATTCCTGCCGTTTATCCGTCCGAGAAAAGCCCCAGTCGAGCACAAAACCTCAGTCATCAAGCCAAAACCTTTCTCTCTCGTGCTTGCTTGGTCTGCCCATCAAATTTGCAACCGACTTAATCGGGTCAAGCCCCTCATAGCAGACATAGTAAAGCTGTTCGATTATAGGCACGTCAACATTATGCCTTCGTGCAAGCGAAAGCGCTATTTTCGCCGTGCCATAGCCCTCGACTGTGCCCGTACGTGAAATTGCCTCCTCAACAGGGATTCCCTGCCCGATTAAAAGCCCGGCGCGGTGGTTTCTGGAGTGGGTTGAGGTGCAGGTAACGATTAAATCGCCGATTCCCGCAAGTCCTGTGAATGTTTTCCAGTTCGCCCCCAAAGCAACGCCAAGCCTGCTTATTTCCGCAATTCCCCTTGTCATAACCGCCGCCAAGGTGTTGTCGCCAAGCCCCATTCCTTCGATAATTCCGCAGGCAAGGGCAATCGGATTCTTTAAAATTCCGCCAAGCTCACAGCCGATTACGTCGTCGTTTGTGTAAATTCTGAAGCGGTCATTCTGAAGCTGTTCCTGAATATATTCGGCATATTTCGGCTCTTCGCACGATGAAACAACCGTCGTCGGGTGAAATCTGCCGATTTCCTCGGCATGAGAAGGCCCTGTTAATACAACAACGGGATTGGTCGGAATTTCCTCGTTTATAACCTCTGTTATGCGCTTTGAGGTGCTTGCCTCAAAGCCCTTTCCGACGTTTACAATAACAGTATTCGGCGTGACAAAGCCTTTTACCTTTTGCGCAACCTCACGCACCGCCTTTGACGGAACGGCAAAAATGAGAATATCCGCCCCCGAAACATATTTCGGATCTGATTCAAGCGCAATTGTCGGTGAAACAATAACCCCCGGCAAAAGCTTTTTGTGCTGCCCGTCGGTTCGGATTGTGTCGATTTCCTCCTGAAAAGGCGACCAAGCCGTAATATCATGACCGTATTTATCGAACATAACCGCAAGGGCTGTCCCGAAGCCAAGCCCTAAAATAGTGATTTTCGCCATCTCGTCCTCCTATTTCTTAAACTTGAATTTATTCTCCGTGCCGTTTAAAAGCCGCTTGATATTCGCCCTGTGCATAAAAAGCATCAAAGCGCAGGCGATACCGCTGAATATTATATTATAAGGCATTGACGGATCATTATGCCATATGCTGAAAAGCAATGCCGTAATCGGATATAAAATTGCAACCGTGCACGACGCAATCGAAACATATTTTGTCGCAAGCGTAAGTACAATAAAAACAGTAATTAATATAAGAGAAAGCAAAGGCTCTGCCGCAAGCATTGCCCCCGCCGTAACCAGAACGCCCTTGCCGCCCTTAAAGCCGTAAAGCGGCGGAAATACGTGGCCAAGCGTTGCGCAAAGCGTGCTCATATAGCCGACAAAATAAAAGCCCGTGCTTACGTCAAGCGCATTAACCCCGCCGACATAGGCGAAAATAAGCCTTGTCGCAAGCACGGCAAAAACTCCCTTTAATATATCGCCGATAAGGACGAAAAGCGCCGCCAGCTTTCCTTGCGTGCGGTATGTATTCGTAAGCCCGGCATTTCCGCTTCCAAGCTTACGAATATCCTCTCCCGACTTGATTTTGGTGACGATAATGGCGGTGTTAAGCCCGCCGAGAAAATAAGAAACAAGAATTGAAAGTACAAAGCTTAGAATAATCATGGTTATTCTCCCCGTTCTCTGATAAGCATTCTGATTGGCGTTCCCGAAAGCGAAAATGCCTCCCGAATCTGATTTTCAATATAACGCTGATAGGAAAAGTGGAACAAGTCCTTCCTGTTGCAAAACACGACAAACGTCGGCGGCTTTGAAGTCGCCTGAGTCATATAATAGATTTTAAGCCGTCTGCCCTTATCCGAGGGCGGCTGAACCCTTGAGGTGGCATAAGCAAGCAGGTCGTTAAGCTTTCCTGTGCTTATTCTGCGTGCATTTTGCTCGTAGGTTTCGTGGATAAGCGAAAAAAGCTTATCTGTGCGCTGTCCGGTAAGCGCCGAAATAAAAACAAACGGAGCGTACGACATAAAGGAAAAATCAACCTCAAGCCGCTTTGTAAACTCGCCCATTGTTTTGTCATCTTTTTCAATTAAGTCCCATTTATTTACGGCAATAACGCTTGCCTTGCCCTGCTCGTGCGCATAGCCCGCAACCTTGCTGTCCTGCTCGGTAAAGCCCTCCGTTGCGTCAATCATGATAATGCAGACATCGGCACGGTCTATTGCCATATAAGCACGCAAAACGCTGAATTTTTCGACATTTTCCTCAACTCTGGATTTTTTTCTTATTCCCGCCGTGTCAATGAAAACATATTTTTCGCCGTCACGCTCGACAATGCTGTCAACCGCATCACGTGTTGTTCCCGCAATGTCAGAAACAATCATTCTGTCCTCACCGAGAAGCAGATTTACAAGAGAAGATTTTCCCGCATTCGGCTTGCCGATGACTGCGACTTTGATATATTCGTCGCTGTAATCCTCCTCGTCGGTTTCGGGCAAAAGCTCTAAAACCTTATCCAGAAGGTCGCCTGTGCCGTGTCCGTGTACGGACGAAACAGGGTATGGGTCGCCCATGCCGAGATTATAAAACTCATAAAGCTCCGGCGGAACATCACCCACGCTGTCCGCTTTATTGACGGCGAGAATAACAGGCTTTCCGCTTTTCAAAAGCATTGTTGCGACTTCATGGTCGTTTGCCGTCACGCCCGTGCGGATATCGGTGAGGAAAATAATCACGTCTGCTTTTTCAATGGCAAGGTTTGCCTGATCCCGCATTTTTTCAAGGATAAGGTCGGTTGTTTTCGGCTCGATTCCGCCTGTGTCAATAAGCATAAACTCCCTGCCCAGCCATTCGCATTTGCTGTAAATGCGGTCACGGGTAATGCCCGGCGTGTCGTCAACAATAGAAAGCCTCTTGCCGACGAGTTTGTTAAAAAGTGTTGATTTGCCGACAT
>CAZYRV010000015.1:32767-34265 GCA_964649485.1 uncultured Oscillospiraceae bacterium
CCGGCCAACGATTGCTACGTATTTCATAAAATTCCTTTACAATCACAATCGGCATAGTCGCATAACGAATAATTGCCAATCTTTTGCGGTAACAAAACAGGTTTTGTAGTAACAAAACAGGGCTCGGCGCAAGCCAAGCCCTTTTCCTGTTTTGAAAATGAAGCCCTACGCCTCTTTCGCGATAACTTCCTTACCCTTGTAATAGCCGCAATAAGGACAAACCTTATGCGGAGCGGTAAGCTGTGCGCAGTGTGAGCAACGTGTCAGAGCAGGTGCAGATAACTTCCATACCTGGGAACGTCTTTTATCACGTCTGGTCGAGGAGACCCGCCTCTTTGGAACTGCCATTATTAGCACCCCCCTTTTCTAAAATAACATGCATAACCGCAAAATGCGGCAAATATTTAAATTCAAGCACAGATTACATTATACAATATCTTTTTGGATTTGTCAACACTTTTTAAAGATATTTTTGAATAATTTCGGGAAGCTCTAATTTATCGGCAGAAATTGTCAAAGTTACGACGGTTTCGCCCGCAATTTTGTCTATTCTGTCAAAAAGCTGACCGATTTTTTCATAGTCCCTGCCGCAAATACGGAGAAGTCCGTCAACAAAAATATCGGTGCAGTCATAATCAGATGCGAGAATGCCTGCGATAAAGCCGTAAAACTCGTCATAGCCGCTTACGTCTGTTTCTTCGATGTTGATAAGTCTTACTCTGTGTGAAACGTTAATATTGAGAGAAGAACCAATCTGAATAGCGACGATATTGCCCTTTGTGATGCTTTCAGCGCTGTTGATTGCCTCGATAAGAATTTTTGTTTTGCCCGAACCCTTTTTTCCTGAAATTAACTTAATCATGATGTACCTCCACACCTTCGTTATTGTGTCAAAAGATGAATTCAAGGGGTTATCCCCGAATTTCCTAGTTTAATTTTGCAAGGAGAGCGTCACGCTCGGCCTCATAGCCTGACTTGCCTAAAAGCGCAAACATATTCTTTTTATAAGCCTCAACGCCGGGCTGGTCAAACGGGTTTACGCCAAGCATATAGCCGCTTATCGCACAAGCCTTTTCAAAGAAGAAAATAAGCCAGCCAAGCTCATACTCGTTCATTTCGGGCATTTCAAGGATAATGTTCGGAACGCCGCCCTCGGTGTGCGCCAAAACTGTTCCCTCAAAGGCACGGCGGTTTACCACGGACATTTCCTGTCCTGCAAGAAAGTTCAGCCCGTCGCCGTTTTCGGCATCTTTTTCAAGGAAAAAGTCCTGCTTTGGCTTTTTGATGTCAACAACTGTTTCGAAAAGGATTCTGCTTCCGTCCTGAACATACTGTCCAAGCGAATGGAGGTCGGTTGAAAACGTTGCGGACGAGGGGAAAATGCCCTTGTTGTCCTTGCCCTCGCTCTCGCCGTAAAGCTGTTTAAACCATTCAGCCATCATGACGAAAGAGTTTTCATAAGCGACAAGCATTTCAATCCTCTTGCCCTTATTATAGA
>CAZYRV010000015.1:34275-34495 GCA_964649485.1 uncultured Oscillospiraceae bacterium
GGCCGCATATTTATAACAATCATTTTTGCTTAAATCAGCGACAGAATATTCCTTTTGAGCATCTGCCGCACCCTTCATAAGCGCATCTATGTCACAGCCCGCACAAGCGATAGGAAGCAAGCCCACCGCCGTCAAAACGGAAAAGCGTCCGCCCACATCGTCGGGCATAACAAAGGTTTCATAGCCCTCTCTGTCAGAAAGCTCTTTAAGCGTGCCGCGG
>CAZYRV010000016.1:0-766 GCA_964649485.1 uncultured Oscillospiraceae bacterium
GAAGCCGTCCTCGTCGATTTCAATGCCGCTTTCTTCACAGATTTCACGGGTTAGATCAAGGGGAAAGCCGTAGGTGTCATGAAGCAAAAACACCTTGTCGCCGCCCAGAACAGGCTTTTCCTCACCCTTGATTTCGTCGGTGAAGCTCTGCAAATCGCAAAGCCCTTGTCGATTGTGCGGGCAAAGCTTTCTTCCTCTGTGCGGATAACCTTTTTGATATAATCGTGCTTTTCCTCAAGCTCTGGATAGGCACATTTATTCTCATTTATTACAGTATCTACTATTTTATAAAGGAACGGCTCTGTTGTGCCGATAAGCCGTCCATGCCTTGCCGCACGGCGGAGCAGGCGGCGCAGAACATAGCCTCTGCCCTCGTTTGTCGGACGAACACCGTCGCTGACAAGAAAAACAGTGCTTCTGATGTGGTCGGTGATTACACGGAGGGAAATGTCTGTTTTTTCCTCTTTTTTGTATTCAACGCCGGTGACTTCCGAAATTTTTGCCATAATATTGCGGACGGTGTCAACCTCAAAAAGGTTATCGACACCCTGCATTGCGCAGGCAAGCCGCTCTAGGCCCATTCCCGTGTCGATATTTTTCTTTGCAAGCAGGGTATAGTTGCCCTTGCCGTCGTTGTCAAACTGGGTAAAAACGTTGTTCCAGACCTCGACATAGCGGTCGCCGTCATAGCCGCGGTAAAGTCCCTTGTCCTCACCCTCGTCAATCTGCCTGTCAAAATAAATTTCAGAGCAAGGGCCGCAAGGGC
>CAZYRV010000016.1:776-11806 GCA_964649485.1 uncultured Oscillospiraceae bacterium
GCTTCCGTGCTCCCAGAAATTATCCTCCTTGCCCATGCGCACTATGTGCTCTCGCGGAAGTCCGATGTCGTTTGCCCAAATTTCAAAGGCTTCGTCGTCCTCCTCATAAACTGACACCCAAAGGCGGTCGGCGGGGATTTCAAGCACCTTTGTGAAATATTCCCACGCCCAGGCAATTGCCTCTTTTTTGAAATAGTCGCCGAAAGAAAAGTTGCCGAGCATTTCAAAATATGTTCCGTGGCGGGAGGTTTTTCCGACATTTTCAATATCTAATACACGGATACACTTCTGGCAGGTGGTTATGCGTGTTCTCGGCGGAGTTTCGACCCCTTGAAAATACTTTTTAAGCGGCGTCATGCCCGCATTTATAAGCAGAATAGAGTTGTCGCCCTGAGGAACAAGCGGGGCGCTTGCAAGGCGGAGATGCCCCTTGCTTTCAAAAAATTCCAAATAGCTTTCTCGAAGCTCGTTTAATCCTGTCCACTTCATTTTTTCAGTGTCCTTCCGATTTTAAATTACAAATCTATCATTTCGGAGTGCATAGGTTTGCATACATAATTTATTATATCAAAAATTCCCGAAAAGTCAACAAAAAAGTGCTGATCAGCGCAATTTTCATCTTCCGCCGTATAACAGCGGTATTTGCCAGTTTATTTTTTCCATTTTATTTGCGGCGATAATCTCGTTCGCCTTTGAAAAATGGCGGCAGCCGAAAAAGCCTCTGCTTGCGGAAAGCGGGCTTGGGTGTGCGGCGGTCAGAATGACGTGCCTGTTTACGTCGATAAGCTCTGCTTTTTTTATGGCAAAGTTTCCCCAAAGCATAAAGCAAACTCTGTGCGCCGAATTTTCGGAAACAGCGGAAATAATGCTGTCCGTAAGCGCCTGCCAGCCGAATTTCGAGTGTGAGCCAGCCTTGCCCTCCTGAACGGTAAGGCAGGCGTTAAGCAAAAGAACGCCTTGCTCTGCCCATGGGCGCAAAAAGCCGTTGTCGGGGTAAAAACAGCCCTCATCGTCGCAAAGCTCTTTGTAGATATTGCGGAGTGACGGCGGGATTTTCGCCGTGGGAAGCACCGAAAAAGCAAGCCCGTGCGCCTGATTCACCTCATGATACGGGTCTTGCCCGACAATCACACATTTTACCTTTTCGGGCGGGGTAAGCTTAAGCGCTGTGAAGATTTCGTCCTTTTTCGGGAACACAGCCGTGCTTTCGTATGCGTTTTCAACGCTTTCCGAAAGCTTTTTGAAGTAAGGCTTTTTAAATTCGCCGGAAAGAAGTTCGTTCCAGCCGCTTGGAATAAGCTTGTCAAGCATTGCCGTCCTCCGTCAGGAAAGTTGTTTTTCCGCCCAGTCAAGCATGGATTGAATGTTGTTTTCACGCTCTGACAGGAAATCGGAAATGGTTTTATAGGTTGCATAGCCGCCGTTTATTGCCTCGTCCGCCGTGCCTGTTCCCGGAAAGCGGGCGAAAAATTGCTTGAAAAGCGGCGAATAGGAATCACGGAATTTATCGAGAAGCGCAAGCGCCTTTTCCTTTTCCATAGCCGTTTGCGGCAGGTCTAACAGCCTTTGCGAAAACTCCGCACGGAGTCCGTCGTTCGTCATCATGTAGGCAAAGCAAAGCACGGACGGATTATCCGTGTTCATGTCGAGAAGCCCAAGGCGCTGATAATTCGAGTCTTTAATCGTGTTTGCCCGAGCCTCGCTTTTCCCCATAACGCCGCCGAAATCAAGGTCGTAAAGCATAAACCGCCATTTTCCGTCGGCATAGGGGTTTGTTTCGTCAACAACGCTTGTTTTCCACATGGACCAGTTTTTTCCCGGCCAGTCCCATTTGTTGTTGATAAAAAGCTGGACGGAATAATAATCCATAAGCGAATCCTTGTCAACAAGGCGCAAAAATTCGTCACGTGCGGCATCATCTTTTATATCGGCATGGGAGGCGAAAAAATTCAGAAGCTCCTGATAATAAAAGCTTTCGTGTTCGCCCTCGGGAAGCGTTCCCTCATCAAGCTTATAGCCAAGCGAAAGCGACTCTGCATCGCCCTTGTACACGATGACGTTGTTTTTGTCAACACCGTAGGTTTCCTCAAAATAATCGTCGGAATAGTCCTCCTGAAGCACATAAACTCCCCAATATTCGCCGTTTAAATATACCACGCACGGGCGGGAAGCCTGTGTGTCAACGGCAAGCCCGCTTGCAAGCGTCTGCCAGTAGGTATCGTTGAATTTTGAGGTGAAGGCGGTGTTTCCGCCCGCCCTAAGCACCAGATTTTTAAATTTATCCATGGTTTCGCCCGCCGCATTTGTGTGTTCGCCGCCGAAAACGGCATAGCGGAAGTTGTTGTCGCCATAATCGTTTCTCGCAATCAGACGAAAGCCCTTTTGCAGGTCAGAGCGGGAATAGTTGCCTTGAATGCGGATTCCGCTGTCCTGCGAAAGCACAAGCCTTGCGGCGGTGCCGTTTGCCTCAAAAAGCTCGACATGGGCTGTTCTTTCCCATTCCCGCCCTTTTTGGCTGTAATTTGCGTTTACACGGCGGGATTTTTCGCCGTCAATATTTTCCTCGGTTTTAAAAAGCAAGGGGAGCGCCTCGTCATAAAGCTTTCCCTTGACGTAAATTCCCGTTTCATAGTCGAAAAGGTCGTCATAATCCATGGTAATAGAAACAACCGCAAGGTCATTTTCCGCCGCCGACACGGCTTCGCTTATTCCGGAAATATGGTCTGTCATTTCGCCGACAATGTAGGTCGCCGTGCCTGTAAGCGAATATGTTCCGTCAAGGCTTTTGGCGGCGGCACGAATGACGGTTATTTTGTCAACGTCACTGTCGGACGGCGGGGAAAGATAATTGTCAAAGCCGTCGCCGCTTTGATTGACATTTTCATGAGCCGCATCAAAAAGCGACGGTTCTATCGCCGAAAGCACGTTTTTCCCGTCAACGGGGTCTGAAATTGTGATTGCTTCTGTGTATTCCTTGCGGGTTTGGCTTGCGGCGGGGTCGCTTCCGTCGGTGGTGTAATAAATTGCGCCTGCGCCCTCTAAGGTAAGCTTGAATTCCTCCGGATAAAATCCGCCCTCATGCGAAAATACCACGGTATTTTCGTTTCGTGTGACGGATTCTTCCGTTTGGGCGACGGTTTCGCCGGTTGCAGCAGGGGTTTGTGCTGTTTGACTTGTCAGAATGGTCGAGCTTTGGGAACTGTTGCCGCCGCAGGAGCTGAGCGCAAGGGCAGCCGCAAGGGTTGCGGCAAGCGTATTAATGAGCTTTTTATTAATCATAATCTTTCGTCCTCGGCGGGGATTTTCCCGCATATAATCTGAAGGTTGCCGTTGCGTACACGGCGTATTGTATACACAAGCTCGAACATCATGCCGAGGTTTGTGGTTTTTACACGTTCAAGCTCGTGGCTTGCGGTATAGCTCTGGAAAATATCCTCAAAGCATTCGCCATAGTCCATATCCTCTGGGATTGTTATTCTAAGCAGCTTGTCCTTTTGGGCGCCGTCGGGCATTTTCCCCATGACAAGCTCGCCGAGAACCAATACAGCGCCGAGAACGACCGTTATTGCCGCCGCAAAATAAAGATAGCCCATGCCGACGATTATTCCCGCCGCCATTGCGTAAAAAATATAGACAATATCAATGGATTTGCCGGGGAGAGAGCGAAAGCGCACAAGGTTAAACGCACCCATGACGGCGACACCTGCGCCGATATTGCCGTTTACCATGATGATTACAACCTGCACAAGCAGAGGCAGAACGCAAAGCGAAAGAAGCATGGATTTCGAGCGGCGGGGGCTTGTGAGGTAGATTGCCGCAATGAAAAAGCCGATTATAAGCGCCGCGGCTATGCAGAAAAGGATTTTTTGCTCTTCCGCCATGCCGTTTTGGGCGGTCAGAATATTTTCAAACATTGATTAATTCTCCTGTAAAATTGATATTTTTTGCCAAGCTTTGTTTGTAAATTTCGCCGTATTTCGAAAAGCCTGTTGGATAGATTTTTTCTGCCGCAAAAAAATGGGCAAGCTTAAGCGGGATTGCGCCGATTGCTTTTACTTCCATTATATAAAGGCTTTTATCCATAAGCAATCCGCCGTCCGAGCCGAGATTCAGGTCAAGCCCTTCCGTCCTGCTTCTGATATTGCCGTCAAGAGTGAGCCGAAACTCTTTGTCGTTGTTTCCGAAAAACGCCTTTCTTTCGTAGGCAACCATGATTTTAGGCTCAAGCTTTCTTTGTCGGATTGCGTATAAAATCTCATTTTCAAGCTGCCCGCCGTTTGCCGAAAGAAAATTTACAAGCGACGAATAATCAGCCGCCGCCGAAAGCGGAATTTCGATTCTCCTCTTGAAAACAACGCCGTCATACTTCTTTTTAAGCTCTGCAAAGGCGGCTTGAATCGGGCTTCCATAGGCACGAACCCTAAGCTTTTCTTTATATTCGGGCTTTTCAATCGAGCGCCGTATAAGCGCAAAATCACCGCTGTCCCAGTAAATATTGCTTATTGTATGTAAGCCGTATTCGTCAATAGTCATGAAGTCGGAGATAAAATCGGTTATTTTATCCCGCTGTTTTTGGTCGATAAGAAATTTCAGTTCTTTTCGCCTGAAGGTATTGTTGTATGCCAAAGCTTGCTCCGTTCTAAATGGTTTAATCGTTTACTATTGTTTAGTATACACGGATTTCGGCTTATAGTCAATATAGATTTTACATGATATATACAAACACACTGTTGACTTTGATGTTGACAACAATAAATGTATGATATATAATAAGGCTAACCATATTATCCACATTAAGCCCTACAATTACAGGAGAAATTTATGACAAAAAAGCTTGCCAAGGCGGCGCTTGCCGTTATTTCCATAACAGCGCTTTCAAGCTGTGGTTTATTCGCGCGGAGGAGTATGCCGTTTTAAGCACGGCGGAAAAATCGGCGCAAACCATTTCTAAAGCAACAGACGAAAGTCTTGCCCTGCCGTTTGTTGTGGACTCGCCAATCGCAAGCCCCGCCGAGGATTTTGAATATACCGTCGGGGAAGAGGACGACGGCGGGATTTACATAGACAGCTATGTCGGCGATGATGAAATTGTTGTTATTCCCGCACAGATTGACGGAAAGGACGTTATTTCTGTAAGCTATGGGGCATTTGCTTATAACGAAACAATAAAAAGCGTCACTGTTCCGTTTGGCGTAAATTATATAGGCGGGTATGCTTTTGGAGAGTGTACGGCGCTTGAAAGCGTTTATCTCCCCGAAAGCGTAGAAACGCTTAATTTAATGGCTTTTGCAAATTGCACGTCGCTTAAAACCGTTGCTATTCCCTCAGGGGTGACGTTCATAGGCGAAAGCGTTTTCGAGGGCTGTACGGCGCTTGAGGAGGCTGTTTTGCCTGAGGGGCTTGACAGCATTAATTCCAAAGCCTTTTCAGGCTGTACGGCGCTTAAGTCGATTTATATTCCCAAAGGCTTGAAAAGCGTTGGAAACGGCGCTTTTGCGGGCTGTACAGGCCTTTCGTCAATAACTGTTGATAAGACTAATCCCGATTTCACCGCCGAAAAAAATGTCCTTTACAGCAAGGACAAAAGGACGCTTGTGCTTGCGCCGAATGTCGGCGAAAGCTTTGTCGTGCCGGACTTTGTGTATAAAATCGGCGACGGAGCGTTTTACGGCGCTGAAAAGCTTTCGAAAATAACCATGCTCGGAAATATCGGAGTAATAGGCGAAAGCGCCTTTTACGGCTGTACGGCGCTTGAAACGGTTGATATTCCCGCAAGCGTAACGACTGTTTCGGGGAACAGCTTTGAAGCTTGTGAAAACCTCAAAGCGATAAATATTGCGGATAATAATTCGAAATATACGTCGGTTGACGGCGTTTTGTTCAGCAAGGATAAAACCGTTTTGGTTGCCTTTCCTGCGGGAAAGGCGGGCGAATATGAGATTCCCGAGGGGACGGAGGAGGTCGGAATTTATGCCTTTTCGGGCTGTAAGGGGCTTGAGAGCGTGACAATCCCCGATACGGTTGATTTTATAAATAATTATGCGTTTTATTCCTGCTCTGGGCTTAAATCGGTTGACATTCCAGGAAGTGTCCGTGTAATCGGTTTGTTCGCTTTTAATGGTTGCGAAAGCATAAGCGAGCTTATACTCAACGAGGGCATATCAGAAATACGTGACATGAGCTTTTTCTTTGTAACTGGATTGGATTCGGTCGAGCTTCCGTCGTCCTTGACAAGCGTTGATAAATTTGCTTTCCCAAGCAGATTGAATGTGACTTATCTCGGAAGCACCATGACGTGGGCAGAATGGATTGAATACGGAGATGGGCTTGGCAATCAGGCTTGATATTAACCTTTGATTGAAATGCCTGCCGAAATCTTCTTCAAGTTTTTACTCGATTTTTTGAAGCAATGCTAATCGGGAATCAGTATAAGCCTTATTTCCTCCGCATATAATTTATAGGCACGGTTGAGCCTATACTTGAATATTTTTATTGTTGTTTTATAGATGGAGGGCGCTATGAAAAAGCTTGCGTTGGTTCTGACGGTTATTATGTTGGTTTTTGCTGTGGCATATGGCGTTTCCGCCGAGCCGTCGGCCGCAGTCAAAGCGTCGGTGCTTGTTGAGGCGGCGACAGGGCAGGTTATTTCGGAAAACGGCGGCGATGAAAAGCTTCAGGCGGCATCAATTGTAAAGCTTATGTCTATGCTTTTGTGGGCGGAGGATATTGAGGCGGGGAAATATTCGCTTTCGGACAGCGTGACGACGACACCTCATGCGGCGGAAATGTCGGGAAGCTCTATTTGGCTTAAATCCGGCGATGTTGTTGATGTGGAAACGCTTTTGAAGTCGGTCGCCATTGCCAATGCGAACGACGCCTGCGTTTCTATGGCGGAATTTGCCGCAGGAAACGAGGAAGCCTTTGTAAAGCGCATGAACAAGCGCGCCGCAGAGCTTGGCATGAAAAACACAAGCTATACCAACAGTGCGGGCTTTGACGACGAAAACCAGTATACAACCGCCTATGACACGGCGCTTTTAATGCGTGAGCTTTTGAAGCATGACGACTATGACGAGTATAATTTTACATGGATGGACTATGTCCGTGACGGAACAGCACAGCTTGTAAACACGAACAGAATGGTGCGTTATTATGATGGGCTTGTCGGGGGCAAGGTCGGTGCGACGAAGGCGGCGGGCGCTTGTGTCGCAGTCGCCGCAAAAAGGAACGGCATGACGCTTATCGCCGTGACTCTCGGCGGAAAAGAGGGCGAAACGCAGTATGACACGGCGGAAGAGCTTTTGGACAGCGGCTTTGCCGCATTTCAGCTTTATTCTCTAGAGCTTGACAGCGAAAAGCTTGCGCCGATTAAGGTAAACAGCGTGATAAACAAGGGCAAGGCAAAGTCAATCGAGTATGAATACAGCATTGCCGACGAGCTTGAAGCGCCCGTCCAAGCGGGTCAGCGTGTCGGAACGGTCAAAGCAACCCTTGACGGCAAGGAAATTTTTACTTCCCCCGTCGTAACAGTAAGCGAGGTTGAAAGGCTTACCTTCATGAGGGGAATGCTTATGCTTTTACAGTCGCTTTTCAGGCTTTAAAACGACGGATTGGCGGTTGACGCTGATCCGTCGCCGTTTATGGCGGTTATTTATATTAGTGCTGATTCAACGTATTCACAAGCTTTTTATCGGCAAAATTGTTAACAAAGTATGAATTTGATTAAAATAGCCAAATAAAGGTTGACACTTTTGCCGTATCATGCTATAATTTTATTGACTTGCGGGCCGCTTTGCCATGAAATGGGCGGCAATCCGCAATAATTCCATATTATGAAAGGGATATGCAAATGAAAACTTCAATATTGAGAAAATCGCTTGTTTCTTTATCAGCAGTCGCTTTGGCGGGCGTTCTTTTGTCTGCCGGCGTTTCGGCATATTCGGCGAACGGCGAGATTTCGTCTTCAGTCGTTTCTCAGAGCGAGGCGGCGGCATCGTCGAAAATTTCTGTTTCCAAGCTTACGATTAATCTTTCTAAATCAAGCTATACATACGACGGAAAGAAGAAAAAGCCGACAGTAACCGTTAAATACGGAAGCAAAACTCTCAAGAAAAACACCGACTATACCGTAAGCTATAGCAAAAACAAAAGCGCCGGTGTCGCAACCGTTTCGATTAAGGGCAAGGGGAAATATTCCGGTACTGTAAAGAAAACCTTTATAATAAACCCTAAAAAGGTTTCTGTCACAAACGTAAGCTATGACCGAAAGGCTGTCCCCACAATCACATGGCAGGAGTCTAAGACGGCTGACGGCTATCAGCTTTATATGACTGAAAAGGGCGGGGCTGAAAAGCTTATGTCAACTATTACAAAGGGAAGCCAGACAAGCTTTACTTATTCTGTTTCGCTTAAGCCCAACACAGAATACAGCTTCAGAATCCGTCCGTTTGCGAAATCGGGAAGCAAATATTATTACGGAAGCTATTCCGCTTTAGTTTCGAAGATTGCTCCGAATACAAACATTCCCGATTATATCACCATTCAAGGCAAGCAGTACAGCACAAAGCTTACTATGCTCGACCTCAGGGATAAAGAGCTTTATAACAGCGACATTGCTCAGCTTAAATATATGGTGAACCTCACAAGACTTGATATTTCCAAAAACTATATAACAGATATTTCCTCGCTTGAAACGCTTCTCGACCTCGAACAGCTTGACATATCCGAAAACAATATTTCAAGCATAAGTGCGGTTTCGAAAATGACCAAGCTTAAAAAGCTTGATGCTTCGGAGAACCAAATTTCGTCTGTCGTCGCCCTTAAGGGACTTAAGAACATTGAAGAGCTTAATATCAATCAAAACTCCGCTTCTGACATTTCAACCGTATGGGGGCTTACTTCTCTTAAGATTCTTGCCGCAAATACAAACGGAATTTCCGACATAAGCGGAATCAAGGCGCTTACAAAGCTTATAAATCTCGACCTTTCAAATAATGTTATTTCCGATATTTCTTCCGTAAAGCCGCTTACACTTATCTACAATCTTAATCTTTCCGGAAATAAAATCACAAGCATTGATGCGCTTTCGGGATTTAAGGCGCTTCAGACTCTTGATTTAAGCGAAAACAATATTTCAAACATTTCTCCGCTTTCCGGTGCGGCTGTGCTTAAAGAAGCAAAGCTTAATGATAACAATATCGAGGATATTTCCCCGCTTTATAAACTTCAAAAAATTGAAAAGCTTTATATCAGGGGAGATTATAACTTTATAAGCGACAGTCAAGTCGAAACGCTTAAGAGATACCGTGACAATTTAGTGACTGTTTATTATTGATATTTAGAATTGCTTTTGCTTTTTTATCAAACTTTTTTAATGCAAATAAAAGCCCGAATCCACGAGTCAAGGTGGGTTCGGGCTTTTTTGTGCTGATTTAAAATCAAGCTTTGATTATTTGATTACAAGCTCTCGTCCGTCATAATCGACAGTTAATTGCGTTTTCGGCTTGATGTCGCTTGTGAGAATGTGCTTTGCAAGCTTTGTTTCGACTTTGCTTTGGATAAATCGGCGGAGAGGACGTGCGCCGTAAACAGGGTCAAAGCCGCTGTTTATCACAAAGGCTTTTGCCGCAGGCGTAAGCGTTACGGAAAGCTGCTTGTCCTCAAGCCGCTTGTTTAAGTCGTTGATAAGCAAATCGACAATTTTGCCGATTTCGTCCTTGCCAAGCGGTTTGTAGAACACGATTTCGTCAAGCCTGTTTAAAAATTCGGGGCGGAATTGCTGTTTAAGCAAGCCCTCGACATAATTTCTTGCTTCGTCGGTGATGTTGCCGTTTGCGTCAATGCCTTCGAGGATTGCCGACGAGCCGAGGTTTGACGTCAGAATCAGAATTGTGTTCTTGAAATCAACCGTTTTTCCCTGCGAATCAGTAATTCTTCCGTCGTCAAGCACCTGTAAAAGCACGTTGAACACGTCCGGGTGCGCCTTTTCAACCTCATCAAAAAGCACGACAGAATAGGGGTGACGGCGAACCGCCTCCGTAAGCTGACCGCCCTCCTCATAGCCGACATAGCCCGGAGGCGCTCCGATAAGCCTTGAAACGGAAAATTTCTCCATATATTCCGTCATATCTATACGGATAAGGTTTTTTTCATCGTCAAAAAGCGCTTGGGCAAGAGCCTTCGCAAGCTCTGTTTTGCCGACACCCGTCGGACCGAGAAACAAAAACGAACCAATCGGTCTGTCGGGGTCTTGAATTCCCGCACGGGAACGCATGATTGCTTCCGAAACCTTTTGTACTGCCTCGTCCTGTCCGATTACACGCTCGTGGAGAATGTCGTCGAGGTGCAAAAGCTTTTCACGCTCGCCCTCCATAAGCTTTGAAACGGGTATTCCCGTCCAGCGGGCAATTATTTTCGCAATTTCTTCATCAGTTACCCTGTCACGGAGAAGCGAATTTTCCTGCGCCGCCTCGGCAAGCTTTTCCTCCGCCTCAAGCTGTTTTTTAAGCTCTGGCAGGCGCCCGTATTTAAGCTCTGCCGCCTTGTTCAGGTCGTATTTATGCTCTGCACGCTCGATTTCAGCGTTTAACGCTTCCATTTCCTCACGCAGCTTCTGAACCTTGGTAATCGCTTCCTTTTCGTTGTCCCATTTTGCCTTCATTTCCTTAAAGCTTTCACGAAGCTCGGAAAGCTCTTTTTGAATTTCGGCAAGGTGTTCCTTGGAAAAGCTGTCGTTTTCCTTTTTAAGTGCGGCTTCTTCAATTTCAAGCTGCATAATTTTACGGCTTGCCTCATCAAGCTCCGCAGGCATTGAGTCAATCTCAGTTTTTACCATTGCGCAGGCTTCGTCAATAAGGTCGATTGCCTTATCGGGCAAAAATCTGTCGGAAATATAGCGGTTTGAAAGCACCGCAGCAGAAACAAGCGCTTGGTCTTGGATTTTTACGCCGTGGAAAACCTCATACCGTTCTTTAAGCCCACGCAGAATTGAAATTGTGTCCGCAACCGTTGGTTCTTCCACCAAAACAGGC
>CAZYRV010000016.1:11816-30626 GCA_964649485.1 uncultured Oscillospiraceae bacterium
TGCGGGGTCTTTTTCTATATATTTGTGATATTCGTTAAGCGTGGTTGCGCCTATACAGTGAAGCTCGCCACGTGCCAGCATAGGCTTTAAGAGGTTGCCGGCGTCCATAGAGCCGTCGGTTTTTCCCGCTCCGACAATGGTGTGAAGCTCGTCAATAAACAGAATTATCCTGCCGTCGCTTTTCTTGACCTCGTTCAGCACCGCCTTAAGCCTTTCCTCAAACTCGCCGCGGTATTTTGCGCCGGCGATAAGCGCACCCATATCAAGCGAAAAAACCTTTCTGTCCTTGAGGTTGTCGGGGACGTCGCCCTTGACAATACGGATTGCAAGCCCCTCTGCGATTGCGGTTTTTCCGACGCCTGGCTCGCCGATTAAAACAGGGTTATTTTTTGTTTTACGGGAAAGTATGCGCACGACATTTCGGATTTCGGAATCCCTGCCGATTACGGGATCAAGCTTTTGGCTTCGGGCAAGCTCGACCAAATCCTGCCCATATTTCGAAAGCGCATCATAGGTTTCCTCGGGGTTGTCCGTCGTAACCCTTGCGTTTCCCCGAACAGAGGCAAGAGCTTGGGTAAATTTGTTTTTATCAAGCGAGAACGTGCGGAAAAGCTCTTTTAATACTGCGTCCGCTTTCTCAAACAAGCCCATCATCAGATGCTCGACAGAAACAAAGTCGTCTTTAAGGCGGTCTGCCTGCTTTTCCGCCTCATTAAGCGCCATATCGACCTCCCGTGAAACGTAAACCTTTTCGGGGTCACGTCCCGGCCCGCTTACCGACGGCATTTTCGCCGCCTGAGCACGGACGGCTTCCTTAAACGCTTCGACATCTGCCCCCATTTTTTTGATGAGCTGTGGGATAAGCCCGTTTTCCTGTTCGGCAAGCGCTTCAAGCAGATGAATCTGTTCGATATTTACGCTTCCGTATTCGATTGCAAGGCTTTGCGCCGTCTGGATTGCCTCAACGGATTTTTGTGTTAATTTTTGTGTGTTCATATTCCAACCCCCTTGCGGATATAATTTTTATAGTTGTTTTCGATTTCGGCGACAACCCTTTCGGGGCTTGCCTGCCGTGCGAAATAAAGCTTTAAGCAATCGTCGAAAAGCTTGATATATTCGGTGATAACACGTGCTGTTTTCTCCTCGTCAAACTTGCTTTCGGCGGTGAAAAAGCTTCTGTCATACCGCCCCTCGGCAACGCTTGAGAAGGATTTTGCGCCTGCTGTATATTTATCCTCGATTGCCTGCCAAATAATGAAAAATGAGGTGAGAATCCGCAAAAGCTCTTGACTTTGAGTCCTCATCGAAACCCTGAGCTCTCCGATTTTTTTCCCTCTTGCCGTTGCTGCGCCATGCTTGCGATATATTTCCAGAACATAGCGAATGCTTGGATTATAGCGGAACCTCACGGCACTTTTAAGCGTAAGCACAGAGCCGCTTGGCTGGAGCAGAATCTGAAAGCCGGCGCAATCTCTCATGCCCGCTTCAACAAAGCCGAGCGTTGATTTAATGCGCATTTCGGGTGTTGTGAAGGAAAAATATTCGGCGAGAATATGGTTTATGAGGTTGCTTCGGCTTGTGCTTTTTTCATAGGCAAGCTTGTCAACCGCTTCGACCAACTCGTCGCTTAAAATCAAGCTGTACATATTTTTACCCATTTTATCACTCCATTTCGTTATTATTATATCACGAACGATATAATTTGTCAATAGAATTATATAATTTTAATCGCAAATTATTATGAAAATTATGTGAAAAGCCGCAACGGATTGATTCCATTGCGGCTTAGATTTGATGATTTTGATATTTGCGGTTGTTATGTCTGTGCTTTGCCGAACTCCGAAAGCTCAAGTCCGGGGTTTTTGTCAAGCGCCCATTTAATGTTCCATTCGCTTGTGAAAATCAAAAGCAAGCTTCCTCTTACGTCCTTAATCACCTTTGTGTCCGACGTCAGAACAAGGTCTTTGACCTCGACGGGGCTGTGTTCTATCCAGCGGATATACTGGTAGGACAGGTTTTCCATGATTATGTCAACGCCGTATTCGTTTTTGAGGCGGTATTCAAGCACCTCGAACTGCAAGACGCCGACGACACCGACAATTACTTCCTCAAAGCCCGTAAGCGGCTCTGTGAAAATCTGGATTGCGCCCTCTTGGGCAATCTGCGTTGTCCCCTTGACGAATTGCTTGCGTTTAAGCGTGTCCTTCGAGCGCACACGGGCAAAATGCTCGGGCGCAAAGGTTGGTATTCCGTCAAACTCAAGCTTGATTTTCGGCGAACAGATTGTGTCGCCGATTGAAAAAATCCCTGGATCAAAAACACCTATTATGTCGCCCGCATAGGCTTCGTCGATGATTTCACGTTCTTGAGCCATGATTTGCTGGGGCTGTGAAAGACGCATTTTGCGGTTGCCCTGAACGTGGATTACGTCCATGTCACGTTCAAACCTGCCCGAACAGATTCGCATAAAAGCAACCCTGTCACGGTGCGCCTTGTTCATATTTGCTTGAATTTTAAAGACAAAGGCGGAAAAATCCTCCGAAAACGGGTCAACAACGGTTTCTCCCGCTGTTCTTGGCAGGGGGGAGGTTGTCATTTCCAGAAAGCTTTTGAGAAACGGCTCTACACCAAAATTTGTAAGAGCAGAGCCGAAAAATACAGGCGAAAGCTTGCCCGCACGCACTCTTTCGAGGTCGAACTCATCGCTTGCCCCGTCCAAAAGCTCGACATCTTCGGCAAGCTGGGAAAAGTTTTCTGCGCCGATAAAGCTTGCCGCATTTTCGCCGTCGATTGAAACACGGTGAGAAACGACCTGATTAAGCCCGCCGTTTGCGTCAAAGGCGATTATTTCACGGTTTTTGCGCTCGTAAACGCCCTTGAAATTTTTGCCCGAGCCAATCGGCCAGTTTATCGGGCAGGTTCTGATTCCAAGCTCGTTTTCGATTTCCTCAAGAAGCTCAAGCGGATTTCTTGCTTCTCTGTCCATTTTGTTTACAAAGGTAAAAATAGGGATATTCCGCATGACGCAAACCTTGAAAAGCTTTCTTGTCTGCGCCTCGACTCCCTTTGCCGCATCAATAACCATCACGGCGCTGTCCGCCGCCATAAGCGTGCGGTAGGTATCCTCCGAAAAGTCCTGATGCCCCGGTGTGTCAAGAATGTTTATGCAATAGCCGCTGTATTTGAACTGTAACACCGACGACGTAACAGAAATTCCTCTCTGCTTTTCAATTTCCATCCAGTCCGAAACGGCATGGCGGGTGTTTTTCTTGCCTTTAACCGTTCCTGCGAGATTGATTGCCCCGCCGTAAAGCAAAAGCTTTTCCGTAAGTGTTGTTTTTCCCGCATCGGGGTGTGAGATTATGCCGAAGGTTCGCCTTTTTTCAATTTCTTTCTTAAGCTCTGACAAGGTTTATTGTCCTTTCATTTGTTCTATATTACGGTTGAACCGTTTTTGATTATACTAAAATGCTCTGAAAATTAGACAAATGCTTGAATTTATGGCACGTATTTTAACGGGGTTGAGTTTCAGTTGCAGACGAGGATTCTGTTTCTGTCGGGAATTTGTTCTTTTATTTCAAAGCTGTCGGGGTTTATCACCGTCGTCACACAGCCCGACCGGCTTGCGTGGCAAAGCATTTTTGCCGTTGAAGTCGCCGGCATATCGTTGTAAACCGCAATTATGTATTTGGAATAATGGCAAATCCAGCGGTTGCAGTTTATAAAGCAATCGGGTGAAAACTGCTCTTGCAAAAGCACAGTCTTGTCCGACCTTTCGATAATCCCGTAATAGCGCTCTCGCTGTTGTGACGACCATTTTTTTGCTTGATCTTCAAAGGGCAGGGCGCAGATAAGCCTTATTTCAGAATGCTTTCTTTTAAGCTTAAGCACCGCCTCCGCCGCAAATAAGTCCACGCCCTGTGACATACCCGAAATGAAATTGATTATCCCGCTGTTTACGTGTGCGGCAATTTCCGCAGTAAGCATTTTCTTGAGTCTTATGCAATCTTCATCATCTTCGTCAAAGCCCCACCTGAAAGACATAGGGCGCTGACCTATAAATCCGCAATATGAATTTCTCATAATTATCCTTCTTTCTCTTTCACACTTCTACAAACTTTTTTTAGTAAATATATTTTACCATACCTTTCGATAGAAAATCAAGGAAAATTATTAAATTATTTATATTTTATTGCGGGAAAAGTCGATTATTCCCAAAAATTCTCACAAACGAATATATAATGAGAAATTATAAGCTAAAACAGGCACAAAATTCGACGGTTTTCTTATATAACCTTTTTTCCGAGCCATTTTCCGCTTATAAAATGCGGCACGAATACCGCAACACGAACCGCCCAGTCGCAGAACATCGCAAGCCAGACCCCGACGACGCCAAGCTCTAGGGTGTTTCCGAAGAAATACGCAAGCCCTATACGGGCAAACCACATGGACAAAACAGCGACAATCATGGTGAATTTTACGTCGCCTGCCGCACGGAAGGCATTCGGAAGCGTAAAGCTTGCGGGCCAGATAATGGCGGCGGCGGTGCTGTGAAGCATTATCATGATGACGGCGGTTGAGGAGGCTTCTTCTGAAAGGTTGAAAAGGGAAACAAGAGGGGCGGCAAGCAGGAAAATCGCAAGATTAGTCACAACCATTGAGGCATAGCTCATTTTCATGAGCTTTTTTGTGTACATTTTCGCTTCGTCACGCCTTTCGGCGCCCATTTCCTGCCCAACGACGGTTATCATGGCAAGCCCAAGCGCAGCACCGGGGATATTCGCAATGTTTGCGATGCTTCCCGTTACGGCGTTTGCGGCGATTGCCGCCGTGCCAAAGCTTGTGACAAGCCCTTGCAGAATAAGCTTTCCAAGCTGGAAAAGGCTGTTTTCAAAGCCGCTCGGAATGCCTATTCCAAGGATTCTGCCTATTGTTTTGAGGTCAATTTTTGTTTTGAAAAGCCCGTTTATGTTTACGGGAAGCTCTTTTCGCCGTAAAAGCATAAGTATCAGAACCGCAACAGTCGTTCTGGAAATAAGCGTTGCAAGCCCCGCACCGAAAACACCGAGGTTAAGCCCGTAGATGAAAAAAGCGTTAAGCGCAATATGCACAATATTCATCACGAGGGCGCAGAAAAGAGAAACACGTGAGTTTCCCATGGCACGGAAAAGCGCCGCCCCGCAGTTGTAAAGGGCAATCGAGGGATAGGAAAGCACGGACATATAAAAATAAGTTTTGCTGTATGTCATAAGCGCTTCTTCCACGTCGCCGAAAATAAGCGAAAGAAGCTGTGCGTTAAATATAAAGCCAAGCACGGAAATAACCGCAGAAATCACCGCAACCGTGATTATAAGCTGTTTTGCGGAGGATTGTGACTGCTCGGGCTGGTTTCGCCCTATGTATTGCGAGCAGACGATTGCCCCGCCGGTCGCCAAGGCGGCAAACATACTGTTTATAAGCACGTTTATCGAGTCAACGTTCGATACGCCCGCAACGGCTGTTTCGCCGAGGTGGGAAACCATGAAAACGTCAACCATTCCGATCATGACGGTGAGAAGCTGCTCGAAAACAAGCGGCAGGATAAGGCGGCGAAGCGCCTTTTTATCAAACAATATTATTCCTCCGAAATGCGCTTGACATCATGTATGTCAAACGGCGTGGTCTGATATACGAAATAGTTAAGCCAGTTTGTAAACAAAAGCGTTGCGTGCGCCCTCCACGACAAAACAGGCGGATTCTGCGGGTTTTCGCCGGGGAAATAGTTTTCGGGCGGGTCGGGGTTCATTCCTCTGTCAACATCTCTTGCGTATTCCGCCGCAAGCGTGTCCGCATCATATTCGCTGTGGCCTGTGACGAAAAACTGACTGCTGTCCTCGCTTCCGACGACGTAAACACCCGCTTCGTCCGAAACAGCCATAATTTTAAGCTCTGGAATTTTTTCTATATCCTCCGCACGAACCTCTGTGTGGCGGGAATGCGGTGCGGCGAAAACTTCGTCAAAGCCCCTGAAAAGCCTTGATTTCGGGTTTAACAGCTTGTGGGTATAAATGCCCGAAAGCTTTTTCTCAAGCGGATATTTTGGGATTCCATAGTGATAGTAAAGCCCCGCCTGCGCCCCCCAGCAAATGTGAAAGGTTGAATGAACGTTCGTTTTGCTCCACTTCATTATTTTGCACAGCTCGTCCCAATAGTCAACCTCCTCAAAATCCATGTTTTCAACAGGTGCGCCTGTTATTATCAGGCCGTCATAGTGCTCGCCGCAGATTTTGTCAAAGGTGGTGTAGAATGTGTCCAGATGCTCTGACGAAACGTTTTTCGAGGTATAGCTCGTTGTGCGCAGAAAGCTTACTTCAATCTGAAGCGGAGTGTTTGCAAGACAGCGGAGAATTTGCGTTTCGGTGGCTATTTTCGTCGGCATAAGGTTTAAAATTGCGATTCTAAGCGGTCTTATATCCTGATGAAGCGCCCTGTTTTCGGTCATAACGAAAATGTTTTCATTTTCAAGAATGTCGATTGCGGGCAGATTATCCGGTACTTTTACAGGCATTTTCTATCCTTTCCAGCGGGATTACAGCGTGGCTTGAGCGTGGCGGTTGACGTGACAGCCCATGTTTACGGCGACGGGAAGCCCCGCAATATGCGTGCCGAACGTTTCTATGTTGACATAAAGGGCAGTCGTTGTTCCGCCGAAGCCCTGCGGCCCGATTCCAAGCATATTTATGCGGTCAAGAAGTTCTTTTTCAAGCTCGGCATAAAAGGGGTTTGCGTTTCGGACGTGCATATCACGGCAGAGCGCCTTTTTTGCAAGAAACGCACTGTATTCAAAGTTGCCGCCTATGCCGATGCCGACGGTTATCGGCGGGCAGGGGTTGCTTCCCGCACGGGAAACTGTTTCAAGCACGAAACTGATTATATCCTCTCTGTTTGCCGCAGGGGTAAACATTTTGAGGGCGCTCATGTTTTCGCTTCCGAAGCCTTTCGGCGAAACGCTTATGTGAAGCCTGTCGCCCGAAACAATTCTTGTATGTATGACGGCGGGGGTGTTGGTGTTGGTGTTTTTGCGCTCAAGCGGGTCTGAAACGATGCTCAGCCGCAAATATCCCTCGGTATAGCCCTTTTCAACACCGTCGTTTACCGCTTTTTCAAAATCGCCGCCGACAATATGCACCTCTTGCCCTATGTCGGCGAAAACAACCGCCATTCCTGTGTCCTGACAAATCGGCACGTCAAGCTCTGCCGCCGCATCAAGGTTTCGGACAAGGTCTGAAAGGACGTTTTTTCCTGTTTCGCTTTTTTCGGTTTTGGTGCTTGCCTCAATAATTTCCCTCATTCCGTGAGGAAGGTGAATATTTGCTTTTACGCAAAGCTTGGCGACGGTATTTTTTATGTCGTCAACATGAATTTCTCTCATTTTATCCCTGCTTTATTATAATTTTTCCCGAGCAGATTACAAGCCTTGGCTCGTTCTGCAAGTCAAGCGGGTCGCCGCTGAATCCGACAATATCAGCATCTTTGCCGATTTCAAGAGTGCCGACTCTGTCCTCGATTCCGATTATTTCCGCCGCATTTCTGGTTATCGCAAGCAGAGCCTTTTCCCTTGAAAGCCCGCCCTTTACGGCAAGCGCCGCAGTAAGCGGCAAATATTGAATCGGTGTTTCGGGGTGGTCGGTGCAGATGGCGAATTTAATGTTTTCCCTGTCAAGAACGGCGGGGGTTTTTATGCTGTGGTTTACAAGCTCGGGCTTAGAGCGGTCGCCGAAAAGCGGCCCTAAAATAATGCCGCCGTCCTCCGCCGCAAGCTCGTCCGCAATAAGCCCGCCCTCTGTACAGTGAATAAGCACATAATCAAGCGAAAACTCCTTTGCAATGCGGATTGCGGTGAAAATATCGTCCGCCCTGTGACAGTGAAAATGCGCCTTAACCTTGTTGTTAAGCACGGGGATAAGCGCTTCGCATTTTATGTCATATTCGGGCGGGTCAAGCTCGTTTTCCGTGCCGACAGAAACTGTATAATGCCCCATATCCTCGTTATATCGTGCCGCTTTTGCAAGCTGTTCTCTGATTATTGCCGCAGTCGCCATGCGTGTAACAGGTGTTTGGTCCTTTGTGTCAAAGGTTTTTTTGGGGTTTTCGCCAAGCGCAAATTTAATCGCAACAGGCGATTTGACAATAAGCTTATCTATGCGCTTGCTTCCCGCTGTTTTTATTGCGACAAAGGTTCCGCCTATGGGGTTCGAGCTTCCCACTCCTGTGATCGCCGTGGTTATTCCCGCCGCAACCGCCTCGGAAAAGCCTCTGTCCATGGGATTTATGCTGTCGATTGCACGGAGGTGGGGGGTTGAGGGGTCGGTGTCCTCGTTTCCGTCCTCGCCCTCAAAGCCAAGCCCGTCGCCCCACATTCCGAGGTGGCAGTGGGCGTCGATAAAACCGGGGTAAAGCGTAAGCCCGTCGGCGTTTATATCATTTTCGGCGGGAGCGTCAAAAAGCGCCGACATATCGCCGATTTCAGCGATTTTGCCGTTTTCAACACGAATGAAGCCTTTTTCAATCACTCTGTCCGCCATTGTGCGGATAAAAGCGTTATATATTACCATTTTCATACCTCTGCCAATAGTTTGCAAGGCGGATTATTTCTTCCGAAATAATTTCCGTCCTGCCGTTTCCGTTTACGGTGTAGGTGCTTTGCGCCTTGTAAATCGGTTTCCTTTTATTATAAAGCTCTTTAAGCTGTGCTTTTGTGTTGTTCATAACAAGGGGGCGGTTCTGGTCGCCTTGAATGCGGGCATAGCAGGTTTCGAAATCGGTGTTTATGAAGATAACCGCACCGCTTTTGCGGGCAAATTCCGCCGTCTGCGGGTTGATTATTGCGCCGCCGCCTGTTGCGACGATGTTTCCGCCGCTTAGCTTTCGGATATAGCTTGCTTCAAGCGCACGAAAATGCTGTTCGCCGAATTTATCGAAAATTTCGGGAATAGTCATGCCTTCGTTTTCAACAATAAAGCTGTCCAAATCGATAAACGGCACTGCAAGAAGCTCTGAAATCCGCCTGCCCATGAAGGTTTTGCCGCAGCCCATAAAGCCGCAGAGATAAATTGATGCCCTCCGCATTATACAAGCTCCTCCATGTCGGAAATAAGCGCTTTTATGTCCTCGTCCGCATAATGTGCGCCGTCCCAGATTTCGTGTGCGGCGACAGCCTGTAAAACAAGCATTGCCATGCCGCCCGAGGCGGGAATATTAAGCTTTTCGGCGGTCTGCAAAAGCTTTGTTCTGCGGGGGTTGTAAATTGCGTCAAAAACGTGGCTTACTCCGCCGAGCGCTTCCTCCGAAACAGGCATAGAATCAACCTTAGGATACATTCCCACAGGGGTTGCGTTTACAAGCAGGTCAAATTCGCCCGAAAGCGAATCAAGGGTTGTGATTCTGACGCTTGCGCCGCTTACAAGCCTTTCGCCGTCGGCTTTTATGCCCTTTGCAATTTCAATATCCTCTTTCCTGACCGCAAGGGTAAGCCGTCCGCCGCTGTAAAGCGTTTCTAAAGCCATCATGCGCCCTACACCGCCGCAGCCGAGAATGACGACTTTGCCGCAAAGGCTTGTCCCAAGCTGTGAGATTGATTTTGTAAAGCCGATTACGTCGGTGTTATAGCCGATTGCTTCGCCGTCCCTGTTCCATATGCAGTTTATCGTGCCATAGCGCTCTGCCGTTTTGTCCAAGCGGTCGCACATGGGAATTATTGCGATTTTATGTGGAATTGTGATATTAAACCCGTCAAGCCTGCGGAGCTTTTCGAAATTATCGGCAAGGCTTTCGGGCGGGATTTCATCAAGCGTATATTCAAACGGCTTTTTGTCGAGCTTGAAAAGCCTGCTATGGATTTGCGGCGAAAGCGAATGCCCAAGCGGATAGCCGATAAGTGCAAATTTCCTGTTCATATATAAAAACGTCCTTTCGTTTGTGTAAGCAGATATGTAATTTATTATATCACATGGCGGGGGATTATTCAAGAGATTTGCGATAAAAATGCGGATTTTGCGGGAAAACGCTTTTGATTGATTGAAAATAACAAATTATGAAAGCAAAACACAGCAGCAAGTGCCGCCCGCCGTTTTGGCAAGCGGCACAATGCCGGGCTTTTAATTTCTGTTATTGCGTGCATAATTGGTTTCAAGGCTTATTCAATTGCAACTCCGCCGCCGAGGAATGCTTCAAGCGTGTTGACAACGGTTAATCCGTCTGCGGTAATGCTGAAAACGAGCAAAAGCCTTGTTTCAGCGGTTACGGGGATTGAAAGCCCTGTTGTGATTCCGCTTGCGAAGTCGCCGATTGAGATTAAGCCCGAAAGCGTCGGCGCAAGCGCGACTATTGCTCCGGGAACAGCGGTAAAGCTGTTATCCGGTGCGGTGGATTGGTAAAGCTGGGCGGTGACTTGAATATCGGTCAAGCCGATTGAAAGTGCCGCCGCAACGCTTGCCGTTGCGCTTATCGCCGTGATTGTTCCATCTCTGGGGACGGAAAAAGCAAGCGATGATGTTTCACCGACAAGGTTAATTGTCGAGTCTAGAATCTGAATCCCCGAGAACCCTGTGCCAAAACCGACGAATGCAGGAAGCCCCGCAACACCGCCGACAATTGACGTCATGTTCACAGGAAGCCCCGAAGCAAACGGAATAATTGCTCCGGCGCCTGTCGGACCTGTCGGACCTGTTGCGCCGGTTGCTCCAGTAGCCCCAGTTGCGCCTGTTGCTCCTGTGCCGCCAGTTGCACCTGTTTCACCAGTAGCGCCTGTTTCACCAGTAGCACCAGTAGCGCCAGTAGCACCAGTAGCGCCAGTAGCTCCTGTTCCGCCTGTTGCGCCTGTTGCTCCAGTTTCACCAGTAGCACCTGTTTCACCAGTAGCGCCTGTTGCTCCAGTTTCACCAGTAGCACCTGTTTCACCAGTAGCACCAGTAGCGCCGGTAGCTCCTGTGCCGCCTGTTGCTCCTGTTGCACCCGCAGCGGCAAGAAGCATATAGTCAGGCGATGTGTCGGGGTCGCCGGTTGGGGGCGCATTTACAACTATATAGGTTGAACCGTTGTAGGTCACAATCTGCCCCAAGGGATAGTCCGGCGCATCGTCGGGGTCGTATTCGACAATTCCGGTAAGTCCGACGCCAGTCGCTCCGGTTGCTCCGGTAGCGCCGGTTGCTCCGGTAGCGCCTGTTGCTCCGGTAGCGCCAGTAGCGCCTGTTGCGCCAGTAGCGCCTGTTGCACCAGTAGAGCCTGTTGCACCTGTAGCGCCGGTAGCGCCAGTTGCTCCAGTTTCGCCGTTGTCACCTGTTGCGCCAGTTGCTCCTGTTGCTCCTGTTGCGCCGGTGGCTCCTGTTGCGCCGTTGTCGCCGGTAGCACCTGTTGCTCCAGTTGCGCCAGTTGCGCCGGTAGCTCCTGTTGCGCCAGTTTCGCCGTTGTCGCCTGTTGCTCCCGTAGCACCCGTCGCTTCTGCCGTGTAAACGCAACCTCTTACCCTGTTTCGAATATATCGCAAAAGCCAAGGCTTATATCAATGATGCCCCTGCCGACGGTTATGCCGTGTAAAAGCTCGGGCGGGAGGCCTGATTTAGCGGGGCTTGATCTGCCTTGCGGCGCTTTGCTTTTTTCTTCTTTAATGCGGCTTATTGTTTTGCAGAGCAGATTTTTCTTCTCCAAAAGCCTCTGCTTTATTCTGTCATAGGCTTCTTTAGTTATTAAGCCCCCTCGCCAGTCCAAATAGCTTTGGTCTGAAAGCTCGTTTGTCCGTTTAAGCTCTGATACGGCTTGAATAAGCGCTTTTTCTGAAAAGCCGCCGCTTTCTTGCGGTGTGCCTGTCACTTCAGACGGCGGAAGCAAAAGCGCCGAAACGGCGGAAACACAAGCTTTAAGCACGCTTTCACGAACCGATGAGGGCGGCTTAGCCGTACAGCCTCGGCATGAAAAATACGCAATGCCCTTTGCGGATTTACGGCAAAGCGTTTTTCCGCAGGTGCGGCAGCGCACAAGCCCCGAAAATTCGCTCGGTATTGTTTTTGCGGCACTGACTCTTGTTTTCCGCCGCAAAAGGCGTTCTATAAGCGTAAATTCAGCTTCTGTAAAAATTGGCTCGTGAGTGTTCTTAACTATGACCCATTCTCCCTCGGGAACAGCTTTTCTTTCATGGATTTTATAGCTTATAACCCTTTCCTTGCCTTGCACGGTGTGACCGAGATTGGTTTTGTCAAGCAAAACCCGCCTTACTGTTTCGCCTGACCAGCTTGTTTTGCCGCTTGCGGTGTGGGGGTTGTTATAGTTTATTCCCATGCTTTTTTTATGGGCGGCAGGGCTTGGGATTCCGAGTGAATTAAGCCTTTTCGCTATTGTATTTGCGCTTGTTCCCTCGTTTGCAAGCCAGCGGAGCATTTCACGCTTGACCAAAGCCGCCGCTTCATCAATAATCAGGCGGTTTTTATTTTCAGGGTGCTTTTGATAGCCGTAGGGCGCAAAAGCGCCGACAAATTCGCCTCGTCTGCGCTTTGTCGCAAGCGTCCGCCTTACGTCGCAGGAGGTTTTCGCCGCATATCTGTCGTTTAACAAGCCTGTTATCGGGATTTCAAGCCCTGTGATTATTTCAGGATTTTCATAGGTGTCAACGTGGGGGTTGCAGACGGAAATAAACCTCACTTGCTTAAGCGGGAAATAATATTCGAGATAAAACCCTTGGTCGGAATAGTTTCTGAATGCCCTTGAGAGAGCCTTGCATATGACGCAGTTTACGTTTTCGCTTTCGATTTCGCAGAGCATTTGCGTAAAGCCAGCACGTGCGTCGTCTGTTCCCGATATTCCGTCGTCGATAAAGACTTTGCGGCCTGCGATTTCGCCGACAAATTCCTCGCTTAGATATTCCTCAAGAATTTTAAGCTGGTTTTCAATGCTTTCGCTTTCGCTGTCCTCCCGTGAAAGCCTTATGTAGAGCGCAATCCGCCAGCTTTTGCCGTTATTGCTTTCAGTGCTGTTGCTTTTCATGCTTAAGCCTCCCTTTAATGCTTTGCTTAGTCGTTTTCACATTATAAAATTGCATAAAAATAAAAATTTGAAAACAGCTGAATTTGTAATGCTTGCCATTGACAAAAAAGCTTTTTTGGTATAGAATATAATCGTTCGACCTAGAACAGTTCGACATCGTACTATTTTAATCAGCGGAAAGGAGAGCGAATGAAACAAGAGCAGGTTGTACTGGAGCTTAGGGCGCTTAACAGGCTTATTCGCAAATATTTCGAATCCTTGCCGAACAAAAAGGAAATCGACAATGTCACAAGCAATAATGGCTGGATAATAGTTTATCTTGCCGAAAATGCGGATAAAGATATATATCAGAAGGATATTGAAGAGCATTTTTCGATTGCACGTTCGACGGTTTCGAAGGTTTTGGGGCTTATGGAGCAAAAGGGGCTTATCACAAGAGAAGCGGTCTTAAGCGACGCAAGGCTTAAAAAAATAAGTCTTACGGAAAAGGCGGTCGGTATTCAAAAAATCATGGAGGAGGACAAGCGGACGCTTGACAGGGCGCTTACCAAGGGGTTTGATGAAAAAGAAACAGAAGAATTTCTTGCATATTTGCAGAGAATGAAGGAAAATATCATTCAGTTGAAGGAGAACGACAAGGGGTATATATGATAAAAAAGCTTTTATCCAGAGTTGGGGAATATAAAAAAGATGCAATTTTGTCGCCTGTTTATGTTGCGGCGGAATCAATGCTTGAGATAATCATTCCCACACTTATGGCATTTTTGATTGACGACGGAATAAATAAGGGCGACATGGGAAAGGTCTGGGGCTATGGCGTGCTTCTTGTTTTTTGCGCCGCACTTTCGCTTATAACAGGCGTGCTTGCGGGAAGAAGCGCTGCGATTGCTTCGTCGGGCTTTGCGAAAAATCTGCGCCGTGATATGTATTATAACGTGCAGAATTTCTCATTCTCAAACATTGATAAATTTTCGACATCAAGCATTATCACAAGGCTTACCACAGACGTAACGAACGTTCAGAACGCTTTTCAGATGATAATTCGGCTTGGTGTGCGTGCGCCTATGATGATTATTTTTGCGGTTGTGTTTTCGTTTAGGATTGACGCACAGCTTTCGTTTGTCTTTTTGGGGGTAATCCCCGTTCTGGGCGTGGGACTCTGGTTTATAATGACAAGCGTTCACCCGATTTTCGTAAGGGTTTTCAAGAGATATGACAGACTTAACGGAGTTGTACAGGAAAATTTAAGAGGAATCCGTGTTGTAAAATCCTATATACGTGAGGACTTTGAGGAAAACAAGTTCGAAACAATCTCAAAAGCTATATTCAACGACTTTACAAAGGCTGAAAAGCGCCTTGCGTTTAATATGCCGCTTATGCAGGTATGCCTTTACACAAGCATGATTTTGCTTTCGTGGCTGGGCGCACAGTCTATTATCGCAAGCGGCAACGATGCGGCGGTCGGTCTTACCACGGGCGGACTTACAAGCCTTATTACCTATGCTATGCAGATATTGATGAGCTTGATGATGCTTTCGATGATTTTCGTCATGATTATTATTTCACGTGCCTCTGTCGAGCGTATCGAGGAGGTTCTTGACGAGCAAAGCAACCTTACAAATCCCGAAAACCCTGTCCATGAGGTCAAGGACGGCTCTGTAAAATTTGAAAATGTGTTTTTCGCCTATTCGCAAAAGGCAGATAAATCAGTTTTAAACAGCGTAAGCCTTGACATCAAAAGCGGTGAAACCGTCGGAATTATCGGCGGAACAGGCTCGTCAAAATCAAGCCTTGTCCAGCTTATTCCTCGTCTTTACGACGTGACGGAGGGAAGGGTTCTTGTCGGCGGGGTTGACGTCCGTGATTATGACATTGAGGCGCTTAGAAACCAAGTAGCCATGGTGCTTCAGAAAAATGTGCTTTTTTCGGGAACAATCAAGGACAATCTGCGCTGGGGAAATGAAAACGCAACCGACGACGAAATGATAAACGCTTGCCGCCTTGCACAGGCGGACGGCTTTATAAATGAATTCCCCGACGGCTATGACACTCATATAGAGCAGGGCGGAACGAACGTTTCGGGCGGTCAGCGGCAAAGGCTTTGTATTGCGCGCGCACTTTTGAAAAAGCCGAAAATAATTATTCTTGACGACTCAACAAGCGCTGTTGACACCAAGACAGACAGCCTTATACGCTCGGCTTTCAAGGAGTTTATCCCCGATACTACAAAGATAATTATCGCCCAGCGTGTCGCTTCCGTCCAAGATGCGGATAAAATCATTGTTATGGACGACGGAAAAATTGCCGCCGTAGGTAATCACGACGAGCTTATGCAAGGCTCGGAAATATACCGTGAGGTTTATGAATCCCAGAACAGGGGAGGTGCTCTCAATGGATAAAAAGCAATTCGGCAAAATGCCAATGGGAGGAAAGCCGCCCATGCACCATTTTAAAAAAGGCACGGTTAAGCGCCTGCTTAAATATATGGCGGCATACCGTGCAAAAATGATTTTTGTCGTGGTCTGTATCGTCATAAGTGCGGCGACAGGGGCGGCTTCGTCGCTTTTCATGAAGTCGATTATTGACGATTATATAATGCCGCTTGTAGGTCAGTCAAACCCCGATATGACGGGGCTTGTGAGGACGATTGCGGTTATGGCGGGGGTTTATCTTGTCGGCGCTTTAAGCACTTTGTTTTATAACAGAATTATGGTCACAATCGAGCAGGGGACGCTTAAAAAAATCCGTGATGATATGTTTCGTCATATGCAGTCGCTTCCGATTAAATATTTTGACACGCACACGCACGGCGACATCATGAGCCGCTATACCAATGACACAGATGCGCTCAGACAGGCAATTTCACAAAGCTTTCCGCAGATGCTTTCGTCAATTATGATGGTTGTTTCCGCATTTGTCGCCATGCTCAGCCTGAGCATCGGGCTTACCGCTTTTGTGGTTGTGTTCACGCTTATATTGATGAAGGTGATTAAAACCCTTGTCGGAAGAAGCAGTGTGCATTTCGTCCGCCAGCAGGCATCTCTCGGCGCGGTAAACGGCTATATCGAGGAAATGATAAACGGACAAAAGGTTGTAAAGGTTTTTTGCCACGAGGATAAATCAAAGCAGGAGTTTGACGGCAGAAATAACGAGCTTTGCGAAAGTGCGACAATGGCAAGCAAATACGGAAATATAACCATGCCTGTCGTCGGCAACCTCGGCTATATGCTTTATGTTCTTATTGCAATTGTCGGCGGTGCGGCGGGCGTTGCGGGCCTTCCGAACCTGAGCTTCGGCGGGATTGCGCCGCTTACCATAGGTACGATTGTGTCGTTTCTGACGCTTTCGAGAAGCTTTATAAACCCAATCGGACAGATTTCCATGCAGTTTAACATGGTTATTATGGCGCTTGCGGGCGCATCAAGAATTTTTGACTTGCTTGACGAACAGCCCGAAACAGACGACGGCTATGTTACGCTTGTAAACGCACACAACAATGGCGGTCAGATAACCGAATGTGCCGAGCGCACAAGCGTCTGGGCATGGAAGCACCCCCACTCTGACGGCACGGTCACTTATACCCCGCTTGAGGGCGAAATACGCTTTTACGACGTCGATTTCGGCTATAACGAGGATAATCTTGTGCTTCACAACATAACCCTTTACGCAAAGCCGGGGCAAAAGGTTGCTTTTGTCGGGGCGACAGGTGCGGGGAAAACAACAATTACTAATCTTATCAACCGCTTTTATGATATTGCCGACGGAAAAATCCGCTATGACGGAATTAATATCAACAAGATCAAAAAGGCGGATTTGCGGCGGTCGCTTGGAGTTGTGCTTCAGGACGTAAACTTGTTTACAGGCACGGTTATGGACAATATCCGCTATGGCAAGCTTGATGCAACCGATGAAGAATGCATCTCGGCGGCAAGGCTTGCGAATGCGGACGGATTTATAAGAATGCTTCCAAGCGGCTATCAGACCGTGCTTGAGGGCGACGGAAGCGGGCTTTCACAGGGTCAGCGCCAGCTTATTTCGATTGCCCGTGCGGCAGTCGCCGACCCGCCTGTGATGATACTTGACGAGGCGACCTCGTCTATTGACACAAGGACAGAGGCGATTGTCCAGCAGGGAATGGACGCACTTATGAAGGGCAGGACGGTTTTTGTAATCGCCCACAGACTTTCAACCGTACGGAATTCAGATGTAATCATGGTTCTGGAGCATGGGCGCATTATCGAGCGTGGAAGCCACGACCAGCTTATCGCCGAAAAGGGCAGATATTATCAGCTTTATACAGGCGCTTTCGAGCTTGAATAGGCGGATTAACTTTGAAACGGCATTATTGCGGCTTGCTTTGATTTATAGGATTTTTATACTAAATGCGCCTGTTTACGGCGCATTGTTTTTTTGATAATTAATGTTAGAGTCTGGTTGCGTTTGTTGCACAGAAGCCGTCGCTCCTGTGCCGCCTGTTGCGCCGGTAGCACCTGTTGCACCGGTAGCGCCGTTGTCGCCGGTAGCACCGGTAGCACCGGTTGGGCCTGTTGTTCCGATTGGGCCTTGCGGTCCGATTGGCCCTTGCGGCCCTCTTGGGCCTGTAGCGCCTGTCGGGCCTGCATTTCCCTGAGGTCCTTGAGCGCCTTGCGGCCCCTGAACCCCTTGGATTCCCTGCGGCCCTCTTGGCCCTGTCGGCCCTTGAGCCCCTCTAGGGCCTTGTGCGCCTTGCGGCCCTTGGACACCCTGCGGGCCTTGAGCACCCTTGAACCCTAAACATAATATACCATTAATGTAAATTAAAAGCGGCGCAACAACTTCACATAATAATCGTACAATCTTTATTCAAGCAAAACCATGCATATATTTGATTGAGGTGTAAATATATGTGTGAGGAAACAAAGAAGATTAAACTGCCGAAGAAGTTGCAAATTGAGATGTTAAAATTCTTCTTAAAGACCTCAGTGCCGCGTAAAAAAGAACAAAAAGCGAAGCCTTTATCAGAAAAAACTGATGGAGGTGATTCCAAATAGAAACTGGAATTTATGTGCGTGTAAGCACTGAGGAACAAGCTCAAGAAGGCTTTTCAATCCGCGCTCAAACGCAAAAGCTCAAGGATTTTGTTGGCATCAAGGACTGGTCGGTATTTAAAATATATGCTGACGAAGGAATATCGGGAAAAGATATCACAGGTCGTCCTGCTGTTCAAGAAATGATAGAGGACGTCAAGTCTGGCATGCTCAAAAATGTGCTTGTTTTCAAGATTGACAGGCTTACACGCTCAACAGCGGATTTAATTTATCTTGTTGACTTATTTAATAAGTATGATTGCGCTTTTAATTCGCTTATGGAGTCGATTGACACGCAAACAGCAAGTGGGCGGATGTTCCTAAAAATCATCGGAATATTTGCAGAATTTGAGCGTGAAAACATAATTGAGCGTACAAAGGTTGGTGTCGAGCGTAAAGTGAAAGAGGGATATTCGCTTTGCTCTGCTCATGCGAGTTTTGGTTATGACCGTCCGGTTGGGCAAAAAATTCAAACTATAAATGAATTTGAAGCTGAAATTGTGCGTGAAATGTACCATATGTTTGTCAATGACGGAATTACGCTGACCGATATAGCTCGACGGTTAAATTTGCGTGGAATAAAAACCAAAGGTAATACAACATGGGATTCTACTAAGGTTAGACGATTATTACAAAACAGTACATATATTGGCAATGTGCGACACTTTGTTCATACGGCAAATGAGCAAATATGGGATGACAGAAGAGCAGATGGCATTGGTTTCGGTCA
>CAZYRV010000016.1:30636-31597 GCA_964649485.1 uncultured Oscillospiraceae bacterium
GGAGGGTTTGCACGATGCAATTATTAGCGAAGAGCTTTTTGAATCAGCACAGAGTATGCTTAGAGTGAATGCAAATCGTAAATTTACGGATATTCCGTCAGAGGAAAAGTGGTTTGCGGGTTTTCTCGTTTGTGGAAAATGCGGCTATAAGCTGAAAACGTATAATAGCAGCAAAAAGCTGAAAACCCGGATTTTTCGTGTCGGTGGTTATACATGTCCAAACAAAACAGTAAAAGTCTGCAACGCTTCTGGAATGAGCCATAAAAAGGTTGATGAAGCTTTTCTTGCTTACTTAACGCAGATTTCTGATTTTGATACCATCGATGACTTAAATCTCGATGAAAAAGAACAAGCAAAACGTGAGAACGAGAAAATCATAGCAGGACTTGAGGCAAAACTTAATGCTCTAGCAACGAAAGAACACGTAACTCTTGAGCTATACGTTCGTGACGAACTGGGATTTGATGAATATAGGGATATTAAGAAAACCATAGAAACCGATAAGCTTGTTATTACTTCAGAGATAGAAAGGCTTAGCGTAGCAGAAAAGGAAGTTGCCATTGACAGAAGCGATATTATTCTAAATCTTCGTGAAAACTGGGAGCTTCTTAATCCTACTGAAAAACGTACGTTTTTAAAGAAGTTTGTTAAGAAAATTAATATCATAAACGAAAAAGCTGATGACGAGCCTTTTGGTACAGTCAAGATATTGGGCATTGAATGGAATGAATATAATGAGGGAGCATCGAAATGATGCTCCCTTTTCTTAATTCATCTCCCACTCGCCATCTGCAACAACTTCACAGCATCGCTCAAAATCAACTTTCCATCAACCCTCTCAGTCGCCAAAAATCCAACCTGATCCGTTTCCGCATAAAGCTCATTGAGCACCTTAAATCGCGTATCTCGGCGGTCTGCAATCCAGTAATATGAGAAGTCGCCGAAAGCCACCGCTTTCGCT
>CAZYRV010000016.1:31607-34135 GCA_964649485.1 uncultured Oscillospiraceae bacterium
CGCCATTGTCGGCACATATGGAGAGGTATATATCGGCTTGCCTAAAATCGTGTCAGGTGCGCCCTCTTTCACAGATGGTTGCCATAAATATTGCCCATCTGTGCCTTTGAGTTTACGGATAACTTTAAGGCTTGCATCGTTTGTGAGGAACACCGCTTTTGCTCGATATGGAGCAGAAAGGCTGTAAAACAGGTCTATCAGCTCATCAAAAGTAATTGCAGTTTGGCTTGCGGCGGTAACACCCACGCTTGCACCGCCAGTAGCAAATAATCCAGTCGGCTTAGAATCGCCGTCCCCGACACAAAAAGCTTCCTCTTCCTTTGAGTCAATTCTGCGCGCAAATTCCATGCTTATGTAGGATTCTAAATCGAAAGCGGAATCGTCCATTAGTTCCGTGGAAACCTTCATCATAGAGCCAAGCTTGAAAGCTTCAAGTGTCACTTGCCCAAAGGTAGAATCGCTTGACGGAATACTTGCTCCCTCATCAATCCAAGAAGCTGTCCCTGATGCAGTCGCTACTGGAATTTTCAGTTTTTCTCTTGAAGTGTTGACTAAGCGAGAGATTTTCCTGAATACATTTTGCTCTTGTAAAGCAACAACAAGCTGATTGTAAAATTCATCAGGAACAAGAAAACCGCCAGAAGAATCCGTACCCTCGGCAAGCGCATTTGTAATTCCACGCCCACGAATGGCGTTCCAGAAAGACTTTGAATATTCCGTTCTACTGCTATTTTGGCGGCTTATTATGCCAGACTTCACAAGCGGTTTTGTGGTTAAACCCTCGAATTTATCTGACATCTTTGCGTTACGCTCCAACCGCTCAATTTGGTCACTAATTCCGTTTATTTCAGCCTCAATTTTGTCATAAGCGGCGGCATTTTCAACAGAAATCATTCCGTCAGTTGTATTTTTAGAGTCTAAGTACGTTTTTGCCTTATTCCACAGGCGGTTGCGCTTTTCTTGTAGCTCTGAAATAGTCATGCTAAAATCTCCTTTTTAGGTTGTGAAGTCTTGTATATAGGTCAGAAATATGCTGTTTTGGGCTTGGAAATTTCCCAATAATCGAGTTCATAATAGCTACCCTGCTGAATATTTTAGGCTCAGTTACGTTTGTTACAGAGGAGTTTTCATAAAGTAACCCAGTGGCAAAACCAAGCTCCACAGCCTTTTTTGCATTAAGGCAAGATTCCATATCCATCATTTGTGACAGTTCTGTTCTGGATAATTTCGTTTTGGAAGCATAGGCATTCAAAATCCCCTCTTTCACTTCATCGAGCATGGCAATGGCTTTTTTTATTTCAGCACTGTCACCAATCGCGATGGTTGCGGGGTTGTGAATAACCATATATGCCACAGGTGACATCAAAATTTCATCGCCAGCCATAGCCACAACGCTCGCCGCGGAAGCCGCCAGTGCGGAGATTTTAACGGTGACTTTATGAGGATATTCTTTCAAAGCAGTGTAGATTTCTGATGCGGCGAACACATCGCCTCCTGGAGAGTTAATCCACACAGTAATGTCGCCAGAGCTACTATTGAGCTCGTTTTTGAACATGGCTGGAGTGATTTCATCACCCCACCAAGTTTCGTCTGAAATTGCTCCCTCGAGGTGTAAAACTCTTTCGTTTTCAACGTTGCTAAAGTTCCAGAATTTATTCATGGTTTCCCCTTAACAAAATACTGATTGCCAATATCGCCTGGAATCGGTGGCAAACCCATTAGGTGGCGTGCTTCATTTGGACTTAACACTCCGATTTGAATCATATTGGCTAAAAACTCTGAACGCTTTGCATAGTCAGGAATGTACTTCCAAAGCGTTCCAGGCTCTCCTCGTAAGAGCTCTCCCAGTGGCGGATCTACAATGTTTTCATGCATATTTAATTATCTCCTTTCACAAAATGCCCTGCTTGCTTTAAATCTACCATATTGCCGTTCACAAGATAACGATCACCGCCATCTTCCTCAGCAATGGGATTCAAGCGGTCTAATGCCCTAATATCATTTGCTGAAAGCCAGCCATTCTGCCGTCCAATCGCATAGCCTTTCATACGAGTTTCATAATCCCCACGCATTAAGCCATCTAAATTGAACTTGATTTGATAACTTTTACGCTCCAAATGCGATAGCAGAGCGATTTCCATGTTCTGCTCCAACCGCACAAGCCATGGTTCAATAGTAAATTTAGCGAAGTCAATCGACTGGTTTTCAATATTGGAAAAGGTCGCTTTATCAAGGTCGCCAATCATGTGCGGTGGCACACGAAATACCCTTGCAATCTCATTCAACTGAAACTTTCTCGTTTCTAAAAACTGTGCTTGGTCAGGAGGAATACCCACTTGATGAAATTTTAGACCGTCCTCTAAAACCGCAATCCGGTGTGCTTTTTTCGTGCCTTTGTAGAGCGATTCCCATGCATTTCTAAGTTGGTCTGGGTTGGTAATAACCCCTGCCGATTCAATTACCCCTGACGGATTAGCACCATTTGCGAAAAAGCTTGCACCATATTCTTCTGTTGAAATCGCCATTCC
>CAZYRV010000017.1:0-10693 GCA_964649485.1 uncultured Oscillospiraceae bacterium
CCGCAGCAAAGTCTTTGGCTTATCATATCAAAACTAAAATATGTTCATTCGGAAAGAAGGAATTATGGAAAACGCAAAAATAAGGCTTATCACCGACAGCGGCTGTGACATTCTCCCTGACGACGAAAAAAAATATGGCATTGATATTCTGCCGTTTGAAATTGTCCTCGGCGACAAAAGCTATTGGGAAAGAATAGATGTTTCGAATCAGGAATTTTACAAGCTTATAAACGAGTCAGAGCATCTCCAAAACAGCGCAAATCACACCTATCCGCTTTGAGGAAAAGTTTGCCGAATGCTTTAAGGACGGCGTTTCTGAAATAATTACGGTGCTTATAAACTCCGGCGGGTCGCAGACTTACGCAAATGCCTTGCTTGCCCGTGACAGCTTTTTTGCGGAAAACCCCGATGCCGCCATGAAAATCCATATTATTGACAGCCATTGCTATTCTCTCGGCTATGGCTATCCAATTATTGAAGCAGCGAAAATGCTTGAAAGCGGAAAAACCTCCGATGAGGCAATCGCTTATCTTGAGGATTGGTTTTCCTGCTTGGAAATTTACATAGTTGCGTTTAATCTCCGCCACCTGAAAAAGTCGGGCAGAGTCACAGCCGCCGCCGCCTTTTTAGGCGAGCTTATGGGGCTTAAGCCTGTCATTTCGCTTATTGACGGCGAAAGCGCAGTTGTGAAAAAGTCGCGCGGCGAAAAAAATGCCGTGCTTGACGCAGTCGCTTATATAAAAGAGCGCCGTGTCGGCGAAAGCCCGTGGCAGATTCTGCGGACGGTTGCAGAGCCGTACGAAAACCTTTTTATCGACGAATTTACAAAGGCTTCGGGCTGTGCGCCCGATTATATAAGCTTTTCGGGCGGGGTTGTTTCCTCAAATGCGGGGCCGAATATGCTCGGCGTGCTTGTAAAGGGAAAACCAAGGCGCTAGCGCCAAAAAATCCCTGAAATATTGATAAAACCGCTATTGACTTTTACACTTTATTTTGCTAAAATAAACATAAGCAAAACGAATTATTAATAGGAGTGTTTATATGTCAAGCAAGCTTAAAGACAGCAAAATGGACTATCTGTTCGAGGCAATAATGGAGCTTAAGGACATCGACGAATGCTATAAATTTTTTGAAGATTTATGTACGGTCCAAGAGCTTAAGTCATTTGCCCAGCGGCTTCACGTGGCAAAGCTCTTGTGTGAAAAAAGAGTTTACAGCCAAATCGTTGAGGAAACAGGCGCAAGCACGGCGACGATAAGCCGTGTAAACCGTATGCTTAACTATGGTCAGGACGGCTATAAAATCATATTCAGCCGCCTTGATTCTAAGGAAAAAGACAAGGAATAATGGGCGGATATGTTGGATTCGCACAATTTTACGACCGTTTGACGGAAAATATTGACTATTGCGAAATGGCAGAGTATTATGCCGGCTTTATCCGCAAGCACAAGGGAAAAGGGCTTCTTCTTGACCTTGCCTGCGGCACGGGAAGCCTTACGATTGCTCTCAAAAACAAAGGCTTTGAGGTATGGGGGGTGGACGCTTCCGCCGAAATGCTTTCCATTGCGCAAGGTAAGGACAACCCTGATATATTCTGGCTTTGTCAAGACATGACAAGACTGAATTTATCGGGGAAAATTGGTATATGCACCTGTGCCTTGGACAGCTTTAATCACCTTCCTTCGAAAAAAGCGTTTGCAAAAGCCCTTGCCGCAATCGCACGCAATATGGACAAGGGCGGCTTGCTTTTGTTTGACGTAAACACCCCGTTTAAGCACCAAAATATTCTCTCAGACAACACCTTTGTTTACGATTTAGGCAATATTTTCTGCGTATGGGAGAACGAGCTTTTCAAGCGTGAAAACAGGGTTGATATAAGCCTGAACATTTTTTCCGAGGGCAAAAACGGCAAATATTCACGCACCGAGGAGTTCTTCTCCGAGCGTGCCTATCCCATGGAGGAAATCGTAGAAATGCTTGCGGAAAGCGGCTTTAAGCTGCTTGAAAAGCGGGAATTTTTAAAGAAAAAAGCCGCCGCCGAAAATAACGAAAAGTGGTTTTTCGCCGCAAGAAAAATATAAGCCTATGGGGTTTTGTAATATCTTAATTGCAAAATTATCCCTGTTATTAACAGATAGAAAGTTCAAAAGATGAGGAAAATATGGGCAAAATAGTACGTGCGCTCTCCCAAGACGGAAGCGTTTTATGTATTGCAATTGATTCAACCGATATTGTAAACGAAATTTTCAGAATCCACAGGACAAGCCCTGTTGTTTCGGCGGCTTTGGGCAGGACGGCGACAGCCGCCGCCATAATGGGAAGCCTCATGAAAAACGACACAGACTCACTCACGCTTAGAATAAGCGGCGGAGGTCCGTGCGGACAAATAATCGCCGTTTCGGATTGGCGGGGAAACGTCAAATGCACCGTCCAGAATCCGCTTGTTGACTTGCCGCTTAAGCCCAACGGAAAGCTTGATGTCGGCGCTTGCGTAGGTACAGACGGCTTTCTGGCGGTTGTGCGTGATTTAGGCATGAAAGAGCCGTATTGCGGACAGGTTCCGATTGTTTCGGGCGAAATCGCCGAGGACATAACCTCATATTATGCCGTAAGCGAGCAGATTCCCACGGTTTGCGCCCTTGGCGTCCTTGTTGACAGGGATTATACCATCAAGCACGCCGGCGGCTTTATCGTCCAGCTTGTTCCTCCCGTTGCCGAAACGGCAATTGATATTATCGAAAAAAACGTAAGCCAAATGGCTTCCGTAACGACAATGCTCGAGCAGGGGATAACCCCCGAGGACATTGTTTTCAAGGCGCTTGACGGGTTTGACCCCGAAATCCTCGACACGTGGGAAACCGCCTATAAATGCGATTGCTCTCGTGAAAGAATGGAACGTGCGCTTATAAGCATAGGCAAAAAAGACCTCGAAGCCCTTGCGGCAGAGCAGGAGAACACAGAGCTTGTCTGCCATTTCTGCAACTCCGCCTATAATTTTACGCGCGGCGAAATCAAAGCCCTGCTTGAAAGGGCGGCGGCAAAGTGAAGTATGTGGAAATCGGCGGGATTAAGCTTGAAAAAACCGCAGTCCTTGCGCCGATGGCGTCAGTCGCCGACAGAGCCTTCCGCCTTATTTCAAGGGAGTTCGGTGCGGCGGCGGTAACGGGCGAAATGGCAAGCGCAAAGGCTCTTGTGTTCAACGACAGAAAAACCCACTATCTCTTAAACGTAACCGACGGCGAGCGCCCCATGGCGGTTCAGATTTTCGGCGACGACCCCGAATATATCGGCTTTGCCGCAAGGCAGGCAGAGCGCTATAACCCTGATTTTATCGACATAAATGCGGGCTGTCCCGTGCCTAAGGTTGCGGGGAACGGCTCTGGCTCGGCGCTTATGAAAAATCCTCGGCTTTTCGGCGAAATCGTGGCGTCGGCGGTTGCCGCAACGAAAATTCCTGTCACGGTTAAAATCCGCAAGGGCTGGAATTTAGAGAACGTCAATGCGGTTGAAATTGCGAAAATTGCCGAAAATGCGGGGGCGGCGGCGATTGCCGTCCACGGCCGCACCCGTGAGCAAATGTACACGGGCAAAGCCGATTGGAGCATAATAAAAGCGGTTAAGCAAGCCGTAAAAATCCCCGTTATCGGCAACGGCGACGTAAATTCGGTTCAAAGCTGTGAGGAAATGTACGCCGAAACAGGCTGTGACTTGGTCATGATTGGCAGGGCGGCTTGCGGCAATCCTTGGCTGTTCCGTGACATAAGGGCTTATTTTTCAGGCGAGGAAATCCCCCCGCCGCCGACAATCGACGAAAGGCTTGCCGTCTTGCACCGCCACGTAAAGCTTATTGTTTCGGAAAAGGGCGAGCTTTCGGGAATGAGAGAGGCACGCAAGCAGGGCTGGTACATCAAAGGGCTTAAAAATGCGGCGAAATTCAGAAACGACTTTTGCTCGCTTACTTATTTCGGCGATTTTGAGGAAATGCTTAAGCAAATAAAGCAAGAAAACGAGGAGGCTTAAAAATGGAAGACATCAAATTAAAGCTTTTGTCACTCTGCGCATTCAATATCAAGGAAAACCCGCTTATCAAGGCATTTATAAGCACCGACGAGGGCACTCCGGACGATAAAATCAAAGCCTATTCCCTTATAATGAACACCCTTCTCGACGAAAGCCAGACCCTTTCGCAATATCTCCGTGACCTGCTTTTATTCAGCGATTCTCCTGTGCTTTTAAAGGCGGCTTACGACCCGACGCCGTTCCGCACCGCCTGTGTAGAGCATGACGTGGAAATTATCCGTGAGCTTTCGGAGGTTAATACCGAGCAGCTTTTCGCTTCCAAGGCGTGCATAGGCTTTCCTGTTTATGAAAACGGCGAATTTAACTTCACAGCCGACTTTTTTATCGAGCAGGCAAGGCTTCACCGCACAGGACCCTACGCAAAGGACCGTGCCTTTTTATACAGCGACGAACGGCTTGAGCCGATTGAAAAAACCGACCCGATTACGCTTTCCATGCTTAAGCGCTATGAGGTTCAGCGCAAACAGCTTGTCGATAACACCGAATATTTCCTCAAGGGGCTTCCTGCGGCAAATGCGCTTCTTTACGGCGACAGAGGAACAGGCAAATCCTCAACAATCAAGGCTATTTTCAACGAATACCAAGACCTGCGCATAATCCAGCTTCCCCGAAACGAAATCCCGAACCTTTTGAAGCTTTACAACAGGCTTGAAAAGCTTCCGCACAAGTTCATAATCATGCTTGACGACATTTCCTTTTCGGAAAGCGACGACGGCTATAATGCGCTTAAAGCCGCACTGGAGGGCGCTTTGCTTTCAAAGCCCGATAATATTCTTATCTACGCAACCACAAACCGCCGCCATATTCTTAAAGAAACCCAATCGGGGCGTGACGGCGGCGACATAAGCCGTGCGGACGCAATTGACGAGGGAATGTCGCTTGCCGACAGATTCGGCTTGTTTATCACGTTTACAAAGCCTGACAAGCTTGCTTTCCTTGATATAGTAGAGCAGATTGCCGCCGAAAGAGGAATTTCCCCCACTCAGGAATTTTTAGACGAGGCAGAACGCTTTGCAATCAAGAAAGCGGGACGTTCGCCGAGGATTGCAAGGCAGTTTGTAGATATGTATGAGTCGGCAAAAGCCGTTTCGGAGGAAGAATGAAAAAGCCCCGTGTCATTTCCGCCATAATTCTCATAACGGCGACAGCACTTTTCGCAAGTGGCTGTAACCTTTTCCGTCTTGAAAGGCGCAATCCCGAAATCACCGCAAAAGCTGATGAAACCGCTCAAATAACCGCATTTCCCGTGACAATCGGCGGCACTGAAATCACGGCTTCGCCGACAAGCGTTGTGTCGCTTTCCCCCGCAATAACGGAAATAATCGCCGAGCTTGGCTTTGGCGGCACAATTGTCGGAAAAAGCCGCTATTGCGACTATCCCGACTTGTCCGCAGTTGTTGTAGGAAGCGCCTTAAACCCCGACATAGCCGCAATTTCCACGCTTAAGCCGGAGCTTGTCCTAAGCCTTTCGCCGATTGCCGAAAAGGACATAAAAACACTTTCCAAAGGCGGAACAAAGGCAATCTCGCTTTCGCCGCCAACAGATTTAGACGGGCTTAAACAGCTTTATACAAAGCTTTCCGCCGTGTTTAACGGAAGCGTTTCCGCCGCCGGCAAGGCAGAGCTTGCTTTTGCGCCGATAACGGATTTTTCAGCGAAAACGTCGGATATACAAAAGCTTTCCTACGCATATATTACAAAAGAGGGGCTTTTTGCGGGAGCTGATTCGGCTGAAAGCGGTTTTCTTGCTCCAATCGGCGAAAATGCCGTTTCGGACAAGGGCTATGCGGCTTCGGCAAAGCTTGCAAAAGAGCCGCAATTTCTCATTGCGGATAAAAGCGTATCAGTTGACGAGCTTGGCGGAAATGCCGCTGTTTCGGCGCTTGAAGCCTATAAAAGCAACCGCATAATCTTTATTGACACAGCAAGGCTCGAGCGCCCCACGGCAAGGCTTGCCGCCTTATACGAACAAATTCTTGCGGACGCACAGACGGTTGGTGAAAGCAATAATAATTTTTCTGAAACCGAATAATACTGAAGCTCAAATAGAAATGCACTAATAATCAAGTAAAAGCTTGAATTTATGGCTTTTGCAAATATTTTTCGTACATATTTTAATTTGAGATTAGTATAAGTATAGGGAACCGAGAGATTTAGGCTTTCATGCGGTTTCCGAACGGTTGTTCGGATAAAAACTTCAAAAAATCGGTCCCCCAAGCGGAGCTTTCATCATGCGTGTGTCCAATAAAGCCGGCAAAGACAAGCGAATTTGCCGTGGAACGCTTTCGCCGTCGACTGCGAAGCCATTCCTGATATATAATATTCGCTTTGCTTCAGATGTGTGACAATTTTCGAGGTGTTTTATGGAATATAAACTTAATTCGGGCGCATGGGCAAGCGTTTTTGCCGTTCCCACAGCGGTTTGCGACCGCTATATAAAGCTTGCGGGCGAGGCACAGCTTAAGGTTATGCTTTTTTTGCTCCGTCACGGCGGCAAATCGTTTTCGGCGGAAGAGCTTTGCCGTGAGCTTGGAATACGCTCTCAAGCGGAAATAACCGATGCGGTTGAGTTCTGGACAGAGCGCGGGCTTGTTCAGGCGGCTGAGGACGGGCTTAAGCCTGTTGATGTCGCTGAAAGCCCTGTTTTAAAGGCTCAGACGGCTGCTTCCACGGAAAATATCACACCCGAAAAAGAGCCTGCTATTTCCGCCGCAAGAAAGGTTGAGTTAGAGCGCCCGCCGAGGTTTTCCGCCGCCGAAATTTCTCAAAAGCTTAAAAGCTCTCAGCCTGCAAAGCACCTTTTTGCCCATGCCGAAGCGCTTTATAAGCGCCCGCTCAAGCATTCTGAAATGCAGGTTCTGATGTCGATTGTCGAGTATGCGGGGCTTCCCGAAAGGGTCGCCGTCATGCTTTTGGAATATTGCTTTTCAATCGGCAAAACCTCTATGCACTATATACAAAGCCTTGCCGTCACTTGGGCGGAGGAGGAAATAGTCACAATCGAAAAGGCGGAGGAAAAAATAAAAGAGCTTACCGCCGTGACGGATATTGAGAAAAAGCTCCGCCGTGAAATGGAGCTTTCAAGCGGCTTTTCTAAAAAACAGCGTGAATATATCGACGCTTGGGCATTCAAGATGAATTTTTCCGCCGAAATGATTATGGCGGCATATCAAATTACGCTTGACAGCACGGGAAAGCTTTCGTTTCCCTATATGAATAAAATCCTTGAAAACTGGTACTCAAAGGGCATTGACACCGAGGAAAAAATCGATGAGGAAAAGCTTCGCCGTGCCGAGGACAGCAAGGGCGAAAGCTCTTTCAGCATTGACGAGCTTGACAGGCTTGACCTTGAAAAATACAGGAGAGAATGATGGGCTTTCAAAACAAGTATTATGCCAAGGCGGTTGATTTAATCGCCGCACGAAAGGCGGCAAACCTTAGAATATGGGAAGAACGGCTTGCCGAAATGTCGGCGAAAAGCCCCGATTATGCAAGGCTTAACCGTGAGCTTGCGAAAACAGGGCACGAGCTTTCCATGCTCTTTTATAACGGAAGCGAGAATATTTCCAAAGACCTTGCCGATATTGAAAAGCGCAACCTTGCAATTCAGACGGAAATGGAAAAAATTCTTCTTTCCTTTGGAAAGCCCGCCGACTATCTTGATGCAATATATACCTGTAAAAAGTGCGGCGACACGGGCTTTCGTGACGGCGCACGCTGCGAATGCCTTGAAGAAACTGCGGCAATGCTTGCCGCAAAAGAGCTTAACGACTCGTCGCCAATCAAGCTTTCAAGCTTTGACAGCTTTTCGCTTACATATTATTCTGACAGAATCGAGCCGTCAATCGGCACAAGCGCAAGGCAGATTATGTCCGAAAATTTCAAGTTCTGCAAGAGATATGCCGACAATTTTCACCTTCCCGAAAGCGGCATTCTCATGCGCGGGGCGACAGGACTTGGCAAAACCCATCTTTCCCTTGCAATCGCCGCCGACGTAATCAAAAAGGGTTACAGCGTGGTTTACGGCTCTGTTCCCGACCTTTTCAGAAAGGTTGAGAAAGAGCATTTTTCAAGCTCTGACGACGAAACCCTTGAAATATTGACGGGGGCTGATTTGCTTATTCTTGACGACCTCGGCGCTGAATTTGAATCGCAATTTTACTCCGCAACTCTCTACAACATTATTAATACCCGCATGAATAAAGGCTTGCCCGTGATTGCGAACACAAATCTCGGAAATGCTGAAATGCAAAAACGTTATAGTGACAGGCTTGTTTCTAGGCTTAAAAGCTATACCACACTTGTTTTTCACGGCAGCGACGTTCGGCTTTTAAGGGCGCAGGGAAATAAATTGGGGGTATAGCGTGAGATTTAAAAAAGCTTTTGTGCTTGCCTTGGCAATGCTTGTTTTCACGGGCTGTGACAGCGGCAAAGCCTCTGATATAAAGCTTACGGCGGAGGTCGATACCATAGCGCCGATTTTCACCGTTTCCACAACAGAAGCCGATATAACAACAAAAATTCCGCAAAATTCAACAGGCATTGAAACAAAACCGCAGGAATCCGACACCTTACACACAGAGGAGTCTGATTTTGAAACAGAAACTGCTGTTTCCACAGAAAAAATCGTTGCTCCGGAAACAAAAATTCCAGAGCAAACTACATCTGTTTCCACAACGATTGCGCCGCAAGAGCCGTCCGAAAGCGGCTATGCCGCACTTAATTATGACATTGTAAAGGGAGTTTGGATTTCATATATCGACCTTTCCGAAATGCTTACGGGAAAAAGCGAAAGCCAATTCCGCACGAATATTTCCGCCGCCTTTGACAACGTGGTTTCCCTCGGGCTGAACACTGTTTACGTCCATGTCCGCCCTTTCGGCGATGCGCTTTATCCGTCTGATTATTTCCCTTGGTCGGCATATTGCACAGGAACGCTCGGCGAAAAGCCTGATTTTGACCCGCTTGAAATCATGGTTTCGGCGGCGCATGAAAGAGGGCTTTCGTTTCAGGCATGGATAAACCCGATGCGCCTTATGAAAGAAACAGAGCTTGTTTTCTACGGCAGGGGCAGACTTTACGATTTATACAGCGCGGGCAAGCTTTCCGCCGTCGGCGGCAGACTTTACATAAACCCCGCTTATTCTGACGGAATCAGCCTGATTTCCCTCGGAGCACAGGAAATTTTATCAAACTATGACGTTGACGGCATACATATTGACGACTATTTCTATCCGACAACGGACACTTCCTTTGACAGCGCCGAATTTGTGCAAAGCGGCTTTTCTGATTTAGCCGATTACAGGCGTGAAAACTGCTCGGTAATGGTCAAGGCGCTTTACGGCGCTGTTAAAGCCGCAAACAGCACCGCACTTTTCGGCATAAGTGCGGCGGGAAACGTTGATTATAACGTGAATACGCTTTATGCCGATGTTGAAAAATGGTGCGGCGGCGGCTTTGCCGACTATATGGCGCCGCAAATTTACTTTGGCTTTAAAAATTCGTCGCTTCCCTTTGACAAAAGCCTTGACGAGTGGCGGGGGCTTGTTTCGGCAAGCGGACTCAAGCTTATCCCCGGGCTTGCGGTCTATAAAATCGGCGCAGAGGACACATGGGCGGGCGACGGCAAGTACGAATGGCTTAACAGCAAGGAAATCATCAAGCGCCAGATTTTGCTTGCGCAGGAGGAAAGCGCTTATTCGGGCGTTATTCTTTACGATTACCGCCATTTATTCACCGTTGAAAGCACGCTTATTGACGAGGAAATTGTGGCGTTTAAGCCTGTTTTGTGAGGTTCTATGAGGAGTTTTTCAAGGTTTTTGCGAATATTTCTTGCGGCGACGCTCTTTCTGCTTGCCTTGCCTGTAAACGCACAGGCGGGGCAGGCCTTAACTGCTTATAAAAACTATTCCGCCGACGAAACGGAGGATTTTGCCGATTTAAAATCAGAGGTTTTGGAAAAGAATTTTTCAGTTGACAGCGCACTCAGGGCGGTTGTAATCAACCCTGATGTTGATTTTCCCGCAACGGATACGGACAAGCTTTCAGAGCTTCTTGACAAAGCGCTTGAAATCGGGCTTGACACGGTTATTATGCCGATGTACGCAAACGGAAGGGCGCTTTTTTCGGACAAGCTTTACAGCGACGGCGACGACGGCTTTTCCGCCATAATCGACACTGTCAGGGCAAAGGGAATGCGGATTTATGCAAGGCTTGACCTGGCATATTTGCTTGCGGAGAAAAGCAATGCCGACTTTAAAAGCAGCCTTATTTCCAGTGTCCATGCCATAGCCGTAAGCTATCGCCCCGATGCTTTTATAGTTTCGGGCTATTATGCTTTGGGAAACGCCTTTTCCCGTGAGGAATACGCAAAAAGCGGCTCTGGAATCGGCTTTTCAGAATGGCTTTTCGAGCAGACGCAAAGCCTTGCGCAGGCGGCGGCGGAAGCAGTCTGCAAAACAAACAACACTATCCCTGTCGGAATCTATCTTCAGGACGTCTGGGCGAATAAGTCGGAGGATTTTCCCCTCGGCTCTGAAACAAAAGCAGAATATCAAGCCGTTTTGGACGGCTTTGCCGATAAAGCGGCTATCGCCGCCTGGGCCAAAGACGG
>CAZYRV010000017.1:10722-29841 GCA_964649485.1 uncultured Oscillospiraceae bacterium
CCGCCCCTTTGAGGAGCTTATAAGCTGGTGGGGCGAAAATTCGTTCGGCGTGCCGCTTTATGCCCTCCACAACAACGCAATGCTTGCCGACGGCTGGGGAGAAGACCAGCTTTTACGTCAGCTTTCACTGCTTAAGGACAACGAAAGCTTTAAAGGAAGCGCTTTTTCAAGCCTTTCAGCCCTTGTTGATAATCCAAACGGCACAACCGATACGCTTAAAAAATATTTTGCCGAGCAGATAAACGAGGAGTCGCTTTTCGACGATCTGGAAATGGTTTCGCCGACAAAGCTAAGCTATTCCACGTACGAACCCGAGGTTAAATTCATGGGAACGTTCGACCCGAACTTTGACGTTTATTTTAACGGCGAAAAAATAGAGCTTAACTCGGCGGGCAACTTTTACATACAAAAAGAGCTTGAGGTCGGCGAAAACGTCTATACCATCAAGCACAAGTCCAAAACCTATACATACAGAATAAACAGAAACGTCAAGGTTCTTGAATCGGTTGAGCCTGTCAAGAATTTAAGCGTTGACGGCGGAACAAAGCTTGTTATTTCCGCAATCGCCTATAAAGGCTCGACAGTTTACGCCGAAATAAACGGCACGACAATCAAGCTTAAGCAATCGTCGGCAAGCACCGACGACGTTGACATAAATTCCGCATACCGCCGCTTTGTCGGCAAATACAAGCTTCCCGACGGAATAATCGGCGAAAAGCAAAAGCTTGGAAAAATCACCGTTTCGGCGGAGTATAAGGGCATTTACGAAAGCGCAGCAGGCGCTTCTGTCACGATCAACGCAGAGCCGGAGCCGCCGAAAATTGATGCGCCGGAAATAATAATCGACCAAAGCAATGTCGGCACAGGCGAGATTGTAGGTACGGTAAAGCCGACTATACCCAAAGGCACCGCAACCTATATCAGAGTTGTAAGCAACTTCACAAGCGTTTTTGACGCAAAAACTACCGACAGGATTCCCACCCCCGATTTTGGTCAGCTTCCTGCGGGGACGATTGATTATTATAAGGATACTTCGGGCGACTATTACATAAGCACGTCGGGCAAACGGTATAACATCACCGAAACAGAGCTTTTTGACTCGGCGGCGATTCAGGAAAACCGCCTTGTCGTAAAATCTGTCGGAACATCGGGCGGCGAAGCCTATATCCAAATCGGGCTTGATTTCAGGACAAGCTTTAACATTCAGGCACAAGCAAGCTTTCACGAGGGTGCGGACGGCGACTTTGAGGTTTATTCCTTTGACGCAAACACCGTAACCATCACGTTTGATAACGTCACAAGCATAACAAAGCTTCCTGATTTCGACAAAAACGCTGTTTTTTCCGCAGGTAAATGGGAAACAGTGACGGAGGACGGCATTCCGAAATTCCGAATGGTTCTGACGCTTAGGCAAAGCGGAATTTATGCGGGTACGGGCGCTTATTATGATGAAAACGGCGACCTTATGCTTAAATTCAAGCCCACCTACTCGGGGCTTTCGGGCAAGGTTATCGCAATCGACCCCGGGCATAATTACGCCCCCGGCACGTCGCTTTACAACCCCGGCGCTGTTTCGCACGTCGTCGAGGCAAGGGTGAACTATGAAATTGCGCTTTTGCTTGAAAAGCGGCTTACAGAGCTTGGCGCAACCGTCGTCCGCCTTGAAACTGACAAATACGAGCTTCCGATTGAAGAGCGTGCTCACGTCGCACGGCAGTACGGAGCAGATTTGTTTATTTCGCTTCATTCAAATTCGGCGGCGGAAACAGTCCAAGGCGTCGAGGCTTATTATTTCACGCCCTATTCCCAGCCGCTTGCAGAGCTTGTTTCCGCATCGCTTTCCTCCTATTATGAGAACAGCGTTTACAAGGACGGCGAAAGCCGCAACAGGGGCGCAAAATACAGCTATTACTGGGTCACGCTTCAACAGGATTTTCCGTCGATATTGCTTGAAATGGGCTTTGTTTCCAACTATGAGGAAGCAATGGTTTTAAGTAATTCCAAGCACCAAAAAAAGATTGCAGAAGCGATTGCGGACGGCATTTCAGCTTATTTTGCAAGAAGCCGGCTTTCATATATCGAAAGCGGAAGCGAGGACGTTCCCGCAAGCGGCGATATTCCCGCCGGCGGCGATATTGTAATAGAATAGCATTATTTGCCACATCATGGTTTTATTAAACGTAAAGTTTTTGTTAAAAAATCTGAAACTTTTTCCCCAAAACAAACGACTACATAAATGTAGGCGTATAAAGTGAGGTGAGCCGATTGGGGCTTGGCACTGAAGAATATTTTAATGCGGTCTACAATGATACAGTCCGCAATATTTCCCGCTTTATCGTAAGCAGATGCTCGCATTTTCAAGATGCGGAGGACATTTTGCAGAACGTGTTTACAAGGTTTTATCAGCGGATAATCCAGAAAGGCTTTGCCGACATCGAAAGCCCCGAGGCATTCCTTATAAACATCGCAAAATTCGAGTGCAAAACCTACCATAAAAAAACAATAAAAAGCCGTGAAAACGAGGCGCTTGATGCCGATTATTCCGAAGAAGAAACGGTCTATATCGAGGAAGAGCTTTCAAAGCACCAGCCCGTTTTGGAGGACGTAATCTGCGACGACATTCTTGCAAAGCAGATTTTCGAGGACATCGCAAGCTCTGACTCTGACATCGGCAAAATTTTTTACCTCCATTTTACTTGCGATATGAAGCTTGAGGAGGTCGCAAACACCCTCGGACTTAAGCTTTCAACGGTTAAAACAAAGCTTTACCGTACGATTGCAAGGCAAAAGGATAAATTTAACATATAACCATTGTGGCGGCAAAGCCGCACAGGACATATACTAAAACGGCAAATACTCACGAAAGGGGGCATTCTTGTGAATAAAAATGAATTTTACAGCAAGCTTATGGAAGAAAACACCTTTGACTTTGAAAAAATACGCACAAGGGCGATTGCACAGAAATATGCATCCAAACCCGCTTCGGCGCTTAGGCTTGCGGGGCTTGTTTCGGGGATTGCGGCGGTTACTGTCATAATCGGAATAAGCATTTTCTCAATGTTTTCAAGGACTGAAGGCGGAATCGATTTTGATAAGCCGCTTGAGGTTTTAAGCTTTGAACAGCGTGCAGAACGTGCAAAGCAGAATTATGACAAAAGCAAAAGCGTTTACAAGCAGGTTGACCTCCTTGTAACGTTTAAAGAAGCGGTTTCTTCCTCGCAGGCTCAGGAAATTTTATATAATATTTCCGATGAAATCAAGGTTAAAACCGCATATCTTCAAAGCGGCGAAAGCATAAGCGGCTCTGACGGACTAAGCACACTTTTCAACGAAAGCGGGGCAACGCTTGTCACGGGTGTTTTGATAAACTGTCCGAACTATCTCTATACAGATATTGACGCAAACCCAATGGTCTATCTCGTTGACTATCCCGCTGACGACGAAAGCTTTGAGGATGCAAAGCCCGCAAAGGTTGACAATACGGAGGCTCCTGTCCAAACTCAGGAAACTCTCGATACAGAGCCGCCTGTTATCACTCCGGAAATAACTGACGAGCCGGTTGACACCCCCACAACAACAGATAATACAAGTTCAAGCGAAACGGTTACGGCGACGGACGAAACTGCGGAAACAACAGCCGGCACAGAAACGCAGGAAACTATAATCCCGCCGGAAATCACGATTCCGCCTGTCACAAGTGCAACCGAAACGGCGGAAACCACTGTTCCCCCGCAAACAACAACGGCAGAGCCTACCCAGCCGCCTATAAGCGAGCCTGTTTATTCCTCCTACATCACGCAAAAGCAAAGCGGCGTGACGGGCGCCGGCTTCCTCACAGATTCACGCTTTTACGCTGTACATTCGGACGGAATTGAAATTTTCGATATTTTCTACGGCGCATCAACACGCTTTTTCAGTGTAAGCCTTGACACGCCGAGAGTTCACTGGCTTGCCTCCGACGGAAGCAGAATGCTTGTTTCGTCCTTGACGGACGGCTATAAGCGGAGCTTGCTCTGGTGGATTGACGTAAATGAAAAAGCGGTTTATTCCGTCGAAACATACAGCCTTATCGGCAAGGACGAAATCGTTCAGGTCGGCTATAACGACGACGAGGGCGCTATGGCGATGATTATAAAAGGCGGCTCGAACAGCTATCTCGGCTATGTGGACACAAGCGATTACGGCTATTCCTTCATAATGGACACGGTTGATTCCAATACAAAGCTTGTTGGCGCAACAAAGGATAAGGTTTATGTATTAAACGGCGACGGCTCTGCTTCTCAAATAACCGCATACAGGGTTTCCGACCTTTCTACCTACACGGTCAGAAAATATTATTCAAACCCGAGCGTTGTCAGCTCTAACAGCTTTAACAGGGCGGCAGTTCTGCCCGCCGACAACTCAATAATCGGTTTAGTTGAAATTTTTGATGCCTCAACAGAAAGCTTTTACACAACACAGCAAGCCACAGGCCCGATTTATTTCAGCAAAACAGGTAAATATGCCGCAGTCGGCGAAAGCTTTTACAGCATTGAAGACGGCGCTGTAAGCGAGCTTAAGAAAACGCAGAGGCTTGTCCGCACGACAAACTTTAAGGCATACGGCTCGTCGCTTTATGACATAATTTCCACCTCGTCAGATGAAATAAAAATCGGCGTGCTGGGATAATAATTCAAACAAAATTAAACGCGGGGTTTTCCCGCGTTTTTTATTTTTCATCGAATGCTTGTTACCTATCGGCAAGCGTCATTCGCCTTTATAGTATTCCCCCAAAACGGCATAAAGCTCATCGGTGCTTATTCCATATAAGTCATACATATCCTTATACCTTATGTCGTCGTCAACGGTTCTGCCGTAAATAAAGCCGTCGCCGACAAAAACAATGGTAAATGCCTCATTGCTTCCGACAAAGCACGAAACACTATAATCACAGCCATAGCTTCCCTTTGACGAGCGTACATTTTCGCCCTTGACCTTGTTGAGAACGGCGGTAATTTCGCTTATTTCAGCGCTGTCTGTTATCTCAACAGTTTTTTTATTCGTGCAATCGGAAATAACAATTTTATTAACTGCGCCGAAATCGGTTTCGGCAAAGGAGATTGTTCCTTTTTTAACGAAAAAAGCTATGAAAAGCATTGCCGCCGTCGCAATAACCATTCCCACAAAAACGCTTAGTGTAATTTTAAGCTTCATACTGCCCTCCGTTCTTAATATTGCTTTTATGATAATTATACCACTTTGCATTTTTTTGTCAAGTGCCAACCCGTGACTGTCCTTGTAAAATGCCGATTTATGTGATATACTATTTTCATATGAAAACAGATAACCGGAGGAAACATGGATATACTATATTTGGTAATCCCTTGCTATAACGAGGAGGAGGTCTTGCCCGAAACGGCGGCAAGGCTTTTTGAAAAGCTTGAAAAGCTTATTGCGGAGGAAAAGGTTTCCCCGAAAAGCAAAATTCTTTTTGTAAACGACGGAAGCCGTGACCGCACATGGGAAATTATTTGCGGCTTGCACGAAAAAAATCCCCTGTTCAGCGGCTTGTGCCTTTCACGGAACAGAGGGCATCAGAATGCGCTTCTTGCGGGGCTTATGACAGCGAAAGAGCTTTGCGATGTTTGCATTTCGCTTGATGCGGATCTGCAGGACGACATAAATGCGATTGACGGCTTTCTCGAAAAATATTCGGAGGGCTGTGACGTGGTTTACGGTGTGCGTTCGTCACGGAAAAAGGACAGCTTTTTCAAGCGAACCTCTGCGCACGGCTTTTACAAGCTTATGGAAATGATGGGCGTAAATATGCAAAAGGACCATGCCGATTATCGCTTGATGAGCAAGCGGGCGCTTGCTGCGCTTTCGGAATTCGGCGAAGTCAACCTTTTTCTGCGTGGGATTGTGCCGCTTATCGGCTTTAAAAGCGGCGTTGTTTATTACGAACGAAACGAACGCTTTGCCGGCAAGTCTAAATATCCGCTTAGGAAAATGATTGCGTTTGCGCTTGACGGCATAACCTCATTTTCGGTTAAGCCAATTCGCCTTGTGACGGCGCTCGGGGTCGTTGTGTTTGCGGTAAGCCTTGTTATGCTTGTGTATTTTCTAGTGATAAAGCTTACGGGGAACGCAGATTCGGGCTGGACAAGCCTTGTCGGCTCGATTTGGCTTTTAAGCGGGCTTCAGCTTCTTTCCTTGGGGATAATCGGCGAATATATCGGCAAAATATATTCGGAGGCAAAAGGCCGCCCCAGATATATAATTTGGGAGCTTGTTGATGAAAATGACAAGGAAAAAAATAACCATTCCCAAAAGGAATAGCTCTATACTAAATAGGTATAGCAAAACTCGTAATTGTTATTGTTTTGTCAATGATCTTATGCTATAATAAAGATACAAACAAAACCCCTACTATAAGGAGTAATTATGGGCTTATTTAATTTTAAAGGTAAGAAAGCAGTAGTAACAGGCGCATCGTCAGGGCTTGGCGTTCAGTTTGCAAAGGCTCTTGCGGCTGAGGGCGTTGACGTTGCTGTTCTCGCACGCAGAGTTGAAAAGCTTGAAGCGCTTGCAAAGGAAATCGAGGCAATGGGAGTTAAGTGCATTCCTGTTAAATGTGACGTTTCCGACGAAAAAAGCGTTGAAGCGGCTTTTGCAACTGTTGTTGAAAAGTTCGGAACAATTGACATTCTCGTAAACAACGCAGGTGTCGTCGGCTTTTCCGAAACGCTTGAAACACACTCGAAGGAAGAATGGGACAAGATTATCAACGTTGACCTTACAGGCATTTTCCTTTGCTCACGTGCTGTTTCCAAGCTTATGAAAGCAAACAAAAAGGGCAGAATCATCAACACCGCATCAATTGCCGGCTTTGCGGGAGGCCCTGCACAATTCGGATATTATGCGGCTAAGGCGGGCGCAATCAACCTTACCCGTGCGCTTGCGGCGGAATTTGGCCCTTACGGTGTGACTGTAAATGCGATTGCCCCCGGCGTTTTCGAGTCTGAAATGACACAGGGAATGCTTGACGGCCCCGCAATTGAAGCAATGACGGCGCACAACCCCATGAGAAGAATCGGCAAAAACGGCGAGCTTAACTCAACGCTTCTTTATTTCGCAAGCGACGCAAGCTCTTACGTAACAGGACAGACTGTCGCTGTTGACGGCGGACATACTTCGGTATTGTAATTTAGGTGATAGCTTGATTTAAACATAAATAAGCCGCAGTTTTCTGCGGCTTTTTTGTTTTTGTGGGGAGAGCTATACTTATCTGATTGAAATGTTTACCGAAAAAGCTTTGCAGAACCCATAAATCTAAGCTTTTCCCCGATTTTTTGGCTTAATATTAATCGGGATTCGGGATTAGGCTGCTATGAATTTAAAGCCGTTGTCTTTTGCGTAGTATCTTTCAGCGTAAGAGCCGGATTTGCCTTTTATGGTGAAACCAGTAACCTTTGTGTTTTTCATGGTTTTTGGGATATAGTTATAGCCGAAGGCGTAGTCGCCAATCGTCGTCACAGAATTTGGTATCTTGACGCTTGTGAGCTTGTTGTTTTTAAACGCAGAATCGCCAATATGCGTCACAGAATTTGGTATGGTTACGCTTGTGAGGTTGTTGTTTGCAAACGCATACTCACCAATAAACGTAACAGTATTTGGAATGGTTAATTTTGCTATCTGGTTATTGCTAAACGCACGCATGTAAATTTTTGTCACAGAATTTGGTATAGTTACGCTTTCAAGATCAGCGTAAGTAAACGAATATTCGCGAATTATTGTTAAAGAATTTGGTATGGTTACACTTTTAAGCCCACTTTCTAGAAACGCATTTCCTTCAATCTTAGTCACAGAATTCGGAATGGTTACGCTTGTAAGCTTGTAATTGTATGAAAACGCGCCCTCACAAATGCTTGTTACAGTATCTGGAATTTTATATGTTTTCCCCTTTGAGCCTCCTGGATGATATATGAGCTTTTCTCCATCCTTAGAAAATAGAACTCCGTTTATCGAGCAATAATTATTATTATCTTTAGAAACGGTAATTTTTTTAAGCTTTCTGTTTAAAGCAAACGCATTATACCCAATCTCCGTAACAGAATCCGGTATCTTCACGCTTTTAAGGTTGTTGTTTAGAAAAGCACCCGCGCCAATCCCTGTCACAGAATCTGGTATCTTGACGCTTGTGAGGTTGTTGTTGGAAAACGCCCAACCGCCAATCTTCGTCACCGTTTTCCCATCAATTTTACTTGGAATATCAACTGTTGTGCTTGTCCTCAAATAACCGGTGATTGAAATTGTTCCGTCGTCAAGCACTTCATACTGATAATCCCCCGAAGTAATCTCTGCAGCCGAGACCGCAACCTCCCCAATCCCTCCGACAAGTGGCAAGCCCCCAACCGTCAAAACTCCCGCCAAAAATCCGGCGGCGATTTTCCTGAAAATACTTTTGAAACTCATATCCGTCCTCCTAAGATTTTTGGTTTATTTTCATAAAATGAAAATATATCAATTATATTATAAACAATGGAAATTCATTTGTCAATAGGTTTGGCGTGAACGACGCTGTGGTGACGTGAACGACATGAAAATTCGTATTTTTCCGCAGCGTTCATTTTGGTAAACGATTACAACGCAAAAGCTCGGCATATAAATAAAAGCCCTGCTGTCCGCAAGGCTTTATTTTTTATCCGCTCAGAAAAGCTTGAGTATCTCCGACGGCTTGTCCACGATATGTGCGGGCTTAAACGCCTCAAGCTCATCCCTTTTACGAAAGCCCCATGTCACCCCGCAAACGTCAAGCCCCGAATTAAGCCCTGTCTGCATATCGACGCTGCTGTCGCCGACAAAAAGGGTTTCGTCTTTTGCAGAGCCGATTTTCGCAAGCACATCAAGCACCAGATCGGGCGCAGGCTTTGGCGACAAGCCCTCTCTGTCGCCGCTTACAAATTGAACAAGCCCGCCGAAACGGTTTGCGACAAGCTCTTGCGCAAGCGGGTGAAGCTTGTTTGTGGCGACGCCGACAGGGATTTTTTTGGCGGAAAGCCCCTCTAAAAGCTCTGAAATGCCGTCGTAGGGCTTTGTGTTATCTTCTTTATGCTCGGAATAATATTCGCCGAAAACAGGCGATATTTTTTCAATATCAGCGGCGCTTGCGGGCTGGGGAAGCATACGCTCTATAAGCTTTGGAATGCCGTTTCCGACAAAATATTTATACTCGTCAACCGTATGCGTCGGCATACCGAAGGCTGAAAGCGCATAATTTCCCGCATTCGCAAGGTCTGTGATTGTATCCATGAGAGTTCCGTCGAGGTCGAAAATGACCGCTTTGTATTTTTTCATATTTATCTTCCTTTCTTGTGTACGAAATAAGTATAGCATAAGGAAGGCTGAAAATCAAGGCGGCGGCTTATCTTTCTCGCTAGAACAGCGGATTTTTCGTCACAATTTCAACATCTCTGAGCTTAACCTCATAATCTTTTCCGCTTGCCGCCTCCATTACTGCCGCAACAAGGTCTTTATAGGTGAGGGTTTCGGTAAAGCGGTTAAACAAGCCGAAATTTTCACGGTCGGGCTTGTCAGAGCCGTTATCCCAAATAATGCAGACGATATCCCTGTCCCTTGCCGCCTTTACAATATATTCCTCATAGTAAACCCTGTAAACTTGGTCAACACCTGCCGTTGCGCCCATTTCGCCGATAATTACGGGGATATTGTTGTCGATATAGGTTTTTTTAAGCTTGTCAAACGAAGTGTCAACATAAGCTTCGTCGCCCCAGCTATCCTTGCTGTCCTCGGCATACTTTCCCCATTTTGTAAACTTGGACTCAAGCGCAAAAAGATAGGGGTCGTAAAAATGCACCGAAACAATAATCTTGTCCTTGACTGTGTCGGTCGGCATGACAAAATGGTTTACGGTATGCTCTATATTAGTGTTATAGCCGGGAAGAAGCACGACACGCTTGTCATTGTTGCCGCCGCTTTTGCGGATTGTGTCAATAAAGGTTTGGTTAAGCTCGTTTGTGAGGTCAAGCCATGATTGCTGCGGCGTGCCATAGCCTTCGTGAAACTCGTTCATTGACTCGAAAACAAGCCTTTCGTTATAGTCCTGAAAACGGCTTGAAATCTGCTCCCAAAGCTTTGTATATTTTTCTGTCATTGCGGTTTTTTCCGTCTCGTCGGCAGGCGCAGGGGTAAGCCATGCGTCGCCGCCGTCGTGATGAACATTGATAATTGTGTACATACCAATGCCCATGGCATAGTCCACAACCTCCTGAACCCTGTCCAGCCACTCGTCCTCAATTGCATAATCGGGCGCTTCTCCCATGTGCTTGTACCATGTAATCGGTATGCGGATTGTGTTAAAGCCCGCATCTTTGACCGCCTGAATAAACGTTGGCGTAATCACGGGGTTTCCCCATGAGGTTTCGTCATTTCCTGTTGCGTCGAGTGAATTTCCCAGATTCCAGCCGATATTCATCTGTGAAACAAGCTCAAGGGCGGTTATGTCACGCATTTCGCCTGTAAAAACAGCAGGTTCGCCATTTTCCTCGTTTGCATCGGTTATGTCCGTGTGCTTGTTTGTTTCGCTTGTGACGGTGTTTTCCGAATTTGAATCATCTGTTTTTTCACAGCCCGAAAGAGCCGAAAGGGCGATTGCGCCGCTGATTATTATTGACATAAGCTTTATTTTTTTGGTTGTAGCCATGTTTCCTCCGTTTTTGAATAATCAATTACTTAAAGCATCGCCTTATTATAACTTGTTTTTAATTAAAAATCAAGAGGAAAGAAGAAATTTATAGGGCTTCACCGCACAAGAAAGCGTGCCGTCAAGGAAGTTTCTGGTCTTTGTGCGGTGATGCCATAGCACTTAAAGCAAAGCCATTGCCGTCAATCCGCCGTTTAATCCTTGCCAAACAACCATTCTCAAGCAATCAAAGTCCTCCCCGCCGGCACGGGGAGGACTTTGCACTTGTAATTTCATATAAAACGGATATATTACTTACGGAGCGGTTGTTTCCGCAACTGTTTCGGGAAGCGTTTCGGCGACGGTTGTTGCGGGGGCTGTCGTCGCAATCGGAGCGTCCTTTTGCGGAAGTGTCGTCACAGCGGGCCCGCCGTTTTGCGATGTTGTTGCGGGTGCGTCCTTTTGCGGCGATGTTGATGAGAGGGGGTCTTCGTCAACGCTTTCGGCATCGTAAATATACTGCTCGATTTCCGCCCTGTCCTCCTCGCTCATTTTATCGAGAAGCTCAAGCAGGATTTCGGTTGTGACGCCGTCTTTAAGGGTGAGAATTTCTTCCGCCGTGAGGTATTTTTTCGCTATTTCAATTACACGGTCGGCATTTTCAGAGCTTAAAACCTGATTAGCCTTTTCCTTATCGATAAAGGTGAGAACGTTTGATGCCTCGGCGGGGTCGCTGCTTATCTGCTTGCCTGTATGGTCAATTGTATAGTCCTTTTGATAAATAAGCTCGCTTACGGGAACAAAGGAATAGCCCTTTTCCTTAAGGCTTTTAAGCAGGTCGGGAAGTGCCTCGGTTGTGTTTGCAAGGTCATTGTGGAAAAGAAGGATAGAGCCAGCCTGAGTTTTCTCAAGGATACGCTTTTGGATTTGCTCTGCCGAAACCTCTTTCCAGTCAATGCTGTCTACGTCCCACTGAATCACCTTCATGCCAAGCCCCTCAAGCGCCGTAAGCGAAACGTTGTCATATTCGCCGTAGGGCGTTCTGTAAAGCGTCGGCTTTACGTTTGTAATCATCTCGATTTTGCGGCTTGCCTCTTTTGTGTCGGCAATCAGGTCGTTTACGTTCATGCCTTTTACGTGCGGGTGAGTATCAGAGTGGTTTTGAATCTCATGTCCTGCCGTGAAAAATTTAAGCACATCTTCGGGATAGCGGTCGCAGAAGTCGCCCGTAACAAAAAATGTCGCCTTTACGCCCTCTTTTTCTAATATTTCAATAAGCTGTTCTGTATTTGAATTTTCCCATGCGACGTCAAAGGTTATCGCAATTTTTTTGTCGTTTCTCGCAACGCAGTAAATCGGAACCTTTCCGCTGTCGGCGTGTGCGTTTATTGCGCTTAGGACGGCATAAATCACGATGGCTATTCCGACGAGAACCGCCACAGCTATAAAAATCGCCCTGAGCGCCTTTTTCTTTGTCATGGTTACAACAAACATAGCTTCCTCCTAGATTGTCTTGGCTTTGGTTCCGGAATAGGCCGCCGGATACCTGTAAAGACAAGTATTTGCTAGATTATATGCACCGAAAAAGACAAACATTACTTTATTTTTGCGGCAAAACAAAGATTTATTTTGCAGAGCGTTTTGTGCATTTTATGTGTCCGGCGGCGGGCTATGGCAAGCTTATGTGGTTGGCGGATATAAGGCATCACCGCCATCTTTGTGCGGTGATGCCATAACAATTGTTGAAACAGAGCTTATTTTGTGGCAAAAAGTCGCCTTGGCGAATAAAATATTTTAAGGCGGCAATCAATAGCAAGGTATATTTTTACATTTACCTGTTCTGCTTGTATAAAAACTTTTGAAAAAGGCAAAAATATAAGCGGGAGATATTTACATAAAAGGATATTTCTCAAATAGGCTCTTGGCATTTTAATAAAAGAAAGGATGATTTTCTTATGAATATTAAAAGAGGCGAGATTTATTACGCTGATTTAAGCCCCGTCGTCGGGTCAGAGCAGGGCGGAGTTCGGCCTGTGCTTATTGTGCAAAACGACGTAGGAAACCGTCACAGCCCGACGGTGATTGCCGCCGCAATCACAAGCCAAAGGGAAAAGTCAAAGCTTCCGACACATATTCCGCTTGCCGCCGAGGGAAGCGGGCTTGCGAAGGACTCTATCGTGCTTTTAGAACAGGTCAGAACGCTTGACAAAAAGCGCCTTAAGGAAAGAATGGGCGAGCTTGACAGCCATTCGATGAACAAGGTTGACAACGCCCTTTCAGTAAGCTTTGGACTGAATATGAGGGGTACATAAGCCCCTTGAAAATGAAAACGGGCAAGCTTATACTGAATCTCGCTCAGAAATCGAGTAAAAGCTTGAATTTATGGCTTTTGCGAAAATTTCTTGTAAGCATTTTAATTGGAGATTAGTGTTAGGCTTGCCCGTTTTTGTCGTCGCCTTGGGAAATAAAAAGCTGTTCGGCTTTTATCTGCGCTGATTTTAACAGCTCTAGGTTGGATTCAATTCTTGTTATCGCATCTGAAATTTCGTTAAACAACAGGAAATAAAGTTTTTTATAGTCGTCCATAAAGTCACCTCCTGCTCATTATTATAACCTAAAACAGGTTATATGTCAACAATCTATTTCAGGTTATTGTATAATCTTTTCAGGAGGGGATAATATGTACCCAAACATAAGAAATCTTCGTGAAGATAAGGACTTAACGCAAAAGCAGGTCGCCCATTTTCTGAATATGTCACAGACGGGTTATTCAAAATACGAAACAGGTGAAAACGACGTTCCCACACAAGTCCTTATTGCTTTGGCAAAGCTTTATTCCACAAGCGTTGATTATATTTTAGGTCTTACAGATGTGAAAAAGCCTTACGGCAAAAGCAAAACCGGATAAAGCAAGGGCTTTATCCGGTTTTTTTACTTAATCTGCTTTAAGCTTTCGTCTTCAGCAAATGTAATTGCGTTGTACATGAAAAGCACCTGCGAAAAGTCCTCGATATTTACAAAATTTTCAATCCCAACCTTGATATAACGCATATCAACCATTGTTATTTTGCTGAAATGCTTGCTTAAAAACGGCACAAGACTATGGGCATAGCTGTCTTTGAAGATGAGGATTGATTTGTCGTTGTTTTCAAGCTTTGTTTCGATTGTGACAATGGGGGCGTTTTCGCCGAGAAAGGACGAATATTTGTCCTTGACGTCCAGATATTCACGGAAATAAAGCGAATCATAGGTTTTAAGCTCTTCACCCGTGTTCACCGTGACGGTTACGGCGGGGTCGCCCTTGTGAAGCGTGTAAAAATTAATCGTGTCGGGCGTAACAGAGTCGTCAAGCGTTTTCGAGTAAAGCGTTCCTCGGAACTCGTCGGAGGCATGCTCGATTGTAAAGCTGCTTCTGTCATAAGCGGTATAGCCAAGGCGCTTTGCGGCGGAGGTATAGGCGAGATATGCCCCAAAGGACGTCCAGTGGTGGTCTGTGCGATAGTAAATATAGTCGTCCTTGTTTTCGGTGAGCAGGCTTAAAACGTCAATTCCAACTATGTCGAGATTGGTATAGCAATAGTCGATAAAGCTTTTTTGGCTTGCAAGCTCTGCAAATTCGGGAAGCTCTGACGAATACATTTCCTGCGCCGTCGGCGCAAGCATGATTGACATAGGAACACTTGCGTGCTTTCCCGCAAATGAATTTATTGCCGCAAGCGTTTTGTCCACAACGTCCTTGTCATAGCTTTTAAAGGCTTGAATCATTTTGTTGTTGACAGTGAAAACACCCTTGATTTCCTGCTTGCCGATAAGCTTGTCAACAAGGTTTTTGCTTTGAATCCAGTTGTCCCTGAGCCAGAAATGGTCGGTGTAATAGGTTTCGACATCACGCATAAACTGGTGGTCGTCGCCGTAAACCTCGTCCCAGCGGATTGCGTCAAGCTTTTCACGAAAGCTTTCGGCGCTGTCCCATTTTTTATCGTTGACAAGGGAAGGGAATTTTTGGAGATAGCGGTTTTCGTTTTCGCTGAAATCCTTTTTCGGGTTTATTAAAAAGGCTGTGCCGAGGAAAAGCACGGCGGAAGTAAAAAGCACAATCATGAGCTTTTGCGGCGTGAATTTAAACTTTTTCATGCTTCCTCCTAGAAATTAAAGTATAAAAACGGGTTGTACGTTGAGTCAACAAGATATGCCGTCACAAGCACGAACATTGCGGTTTTGACGACAGGCATCGCATAGCCGACAAAGCGGGGCGATTTTTTAAGAAGCCAGTCGCCGAATTTTTTCATCTTATCGGTTGAGGCAAAGGCACAAACTGCAAGCATAATGCCATAGTTTTGAAGCAGGTAAATCCCGCTTTTGTCGATAAATCCGCCGCCTGCGCCGAACATAGAGCCTATATAGGTGAATGTAAGCTTAAACATTTCGCCGAGGTCGTAGACGTTGGTGCCTACTCCGTCGAATAAAAGCCAGCCGAAAAGCACAAGCACAAAGCTGTACACAATTCTAAGCCAGTCGGGAAGCTTTTCAAGAACTTTTCCGAGGAAAAGCCTTTCGAGAATGATTATCAAGCCGAAATAAAGCCCCCAAATGATGAAATTCCAGCTTGCGCCGTGCCATAGGCCCGTCACGAACCACACGATGAACAGGTTTAAAAGCGTGCGAAGCGTGCCCTTGCGGTTGCCGCCGAGAGGAATGTAAAGATAGTTTCTAAACCAGTTGCCCATGGTGATGTGCCAGCGCCGCCAGAACTCTGAAATGCTTTTTGACATATAGGGATAGTCAAAGTTTTTCGGGAAGTGAAAGCCCATCATTTTTGCCAAGCCGACCGCCATGTCGGAATAGCCGCTGAAGTCGAAATAAATCTGAAACGCAAAGGCGCAAACGCCTATCCATGCGGTTATTGCGGAGAGATTTCCATAATCCATTGTTTTTACCGTCGCCCACAAAAGCCCGATATTATTCGCCAGCAGAACCTTTTTCGCAAGTCCGACGACGAAAAGCGAAATGCCGTCGCCAATCATGTCAACGGTAAATTCACGCTCGTCAACCTCCTCCTCAATATCGCCATAGCAGACAATCGGCCCTGCGACAATCTGCGGGAAAAGAGTTGAGAAAGCGAAAAAGTTTATAAAATTGCGCTGGATTCCGACGTTTCCACGGTAGAGGTCTATGGTGTAGGACATGGACTGGAAGGTGTTAAAGCTCAGTCCGACGACGGGAATCATCTGTCCGATGGGAAGTGAAAGGCTGAACCAGTTGTTGAGGTTGCCGTTTATAAAGAAAAGATATTTGAAGAAAATAAGCTGCCCTATGCTTATCGCAAGGGAAACGATAAGCGCCGTACGCATGACGGCTTTGTTGCCCCTGTATTTTTCCATGACAATGCCGACAAAATAGTCGATTGTTGTGGCAATTATGGTGATGAAAACGTAAATTGGCTCGCCCCATGCGTAGAAAATAAGCCCGCTTATTGCGAGAAACAGGTTTTTCATCGACTTTGGCGACAGGTAATAGCCGCCCATGACAAGCGGCAAAAACACGAACAAAAACAGCGGTTCGGAAAAAACCATAATGACCTCCGAGGGGATTATTTAATGTTTATATAGTTGATGATTTCTTTGTATTTTTCAAGCGAACAAAACCTGTTAAGTGCGGCAATAAGCGCATTTGCAGAAAGATGCTCGGGCAAATCAAGGGCGGATTGAAGCTTTTTTCGGCGCTCTGACGAGTTTTCGCCGCCGATAAAGCCGTCGTCGAAAAGCATTGCTTTCGTAAACGGTGCGTCCTTGTTCACGGCGGGATTTTCGTCAAGCGCACCCGCCTTTTCAAGCGCCGCAAGGATTGTTTCCGCCGAAACTCCCTCAACTCCCAGAGTGCCTGCGCTTGAAGCGTTTCTTTTGCGCTTTTCCTTGCCGAAAATGTCGGGGATATAGGCGTGGATAAGCCTTTCGGCGGGGATTGCGGACTTTAGGTAATTGCGAAGCTGAAAGCCGGCAGGGTCGCTGTCGGTGAGGACGATTATTCCGTTTTCGGCGGCATATTTTTTTATCAGGGCAAGCTTTTTCTTGTTGTTGTAAATGCCAAAGCCGTTTACGACGATTATTTCAGCGTCAATAAAAGCCGAAAGCTTGATTTTATCGTATTTTCCCTCAACCACAACCGCCCGTGAAAGCTTGATTTTCTCCATCTCAGCCCGCCTTTGACGTCGAAAGCTCTACAATAAGCCTTTCAAGAATAACCGTCGAGTCGGCGGAGGTTGATTTTAGGCTTAAATCGGCATTATATAAGCTTTGGAGAGAATTTCGGAAATATTCAAGCCGATTTCCGACGGAGTTAAACGCTTTTGTGATGAGGAATTCTTTATTTTTCGGATAGGAAAAATCCGCCGCCGCCTGACGTGGGGATAAGCCGTTTTGTCGGGCAAGCGCCGCCCTGTAAAAATCCAGATAAGCGCCAGAAAGCACCGACATAATCACAATCGGCTCTATGCGCTGGTATAAAAGCTCGCCGAGAATTTTAAGGGCGAGGGCGGTTTTTCCTGCCGTAATTTTGTCGGCAAGGTCGTAAACACGGGCGTCCGCCTGCTTTGGCACAAGGCTTTCGATTATTTCACGGGTAATAACCCCGCTTTGCATATAGGCGCAAAGCTTGTCCGTTTCGTTGCCGACGGCGACAAGGCTGTTTCCTGTTGCTTCGGCAAGAAAGCGTGCGTCCGTCACCGAAATGTCAAGCCCCGCCCGAACCACCTTTTTCATGATTAATTCGGCGATTTTTGCCGTAGTCATGTGCTTGAATTCGCAGACTGTTCCTGCCTTTTCAACGGCGGCAATAAGCTTTTTCGTTTTTGCCTTAGCCTTTTTTACGTCAACGGCAAAGCCTGTTATATATATAAGAAGAATTGTTGTTTCGGGGAGGTCGTCAATCAGGGCGATAAGCGCTTTGTGCTCGTCATTGTTCATTTTTTCAACATCAAGGTCGCTTGCGATTACGCATTTATAATCGGCGAAAAAGGGAAGCCCCTCCGTATGTGAAGAAAGCTCGTCAACGCTTGTGTTACCGCCGAGTTTTATCAGATTGAAGTCGCTCGGTTCTTTTCCGAGAGCTTTTTTGACGATTTTTCCGACATAGGTTTCGGTCAGAAAAACCTCCTCGCCGAAAAGCAAATAAACGTTTGAAAGCTTGCCCGCCTTAAGACTGCGCATAAGCTCTTGCTCGTCAATAAATGCCATTTTCCGCCCTCCTTTCACGGACTGCTCCGTCTTTGTCAATGTAATACTGTATATTTGTGTAAAAAGCGTTGTGCTTGGCATCTTGCCGCCGATTAACCGCAACAGCAAGCGCCGCATAATCGGGCAGGGCTTGAGTGCTCCAGCCTGTCAAAACAGCTATGTCAGCGGGCTTTTGTCCGCTTGCTTTGACCGCCGAAAGCGATATACAGCGCCCGTTCAGGTAATAGCGGGTGTCGTTATCGGTAATTTCCACGTCGCTTGTCGGGCTTTTTTCCGCCGGAAAAAGCTTTGCTTCGTGAAATAAGCCGTATTTTTCGGCGGCAAGCTTTGATTGCTCGGGGAGAACAGCCGCCGTCAGCTCAACGTTTTCGAAAACAGTGGAAAGCCTTGTTGCTCCGGCTTGGGTTAAATTCGGGCATAAAAGCAAATCCACGTGCCTGATGTTGTTGTAAACAAGAAAATTTTCGATTTCATTGGAGGCTTTTTTGCTGTCGCCGACAACGAGAATGTCAGTTAAATCGGGTTGTTGTACGAAAACAACCCCCACCACGCCGTCAGAATAAATCGTCACAAGCGACGAATCTTTATTTCCTATATTTACAAATATTATGATTGCCGCAAGCGCAATTACAGGAAAAGCCGCCGCCTGCGCCGCTGATTTTGCTGATTTAGAAATGCCGTAAACCGCAGTAACAAAGGCGATTGAGGCGAAAAGCCAAAGCGGGATAAAGGCAAAATCTAGGTTGATATAGGCAAAAGGACTTGCCGAAAAAAAGCTGATAAGCGCAAGCATAATTTTCGCCATTATGCCCGCAATCAAAAGCAAAATGCTTCCAGAACCTCCAAGAATACAGAAAATAATCAAGCAAAAAAGCGCAATGTCGAAAAACGGCGCAAAAACGAGGTTCACCACAGGCGAAATCACAGAAATGCCGCCGAAAGCAAGCAGGGAAACAGGCAAGGTACAGATTGTTGCGCAGAGTGCGGAAACCGCCGCCTCCCTCACCTTTATAAAGTGCTTTTGAACGAGCCTTTTGTTGATGGCAATGTTTGCCTTTTCACCGACGACAGCCACGCCAAGCGTCCCCGACACTGACAAAAGCAAGCCTGTGTCAACCGCCGCAAAGGGCGACGGAATCAGGATTAACAGCAGTGCCGCACCAAGCGGATCCCAAGCGTTTGCCTTGCGGCGGAAAAAATCAGCGC
>CAZYRV010000017.1:29855-31269 GCA_964649485.1 uncultured Oscillospiraceae bacterium
TAAAAAACCATAAGCATAAAGCCAGAGCGCAAAACCGATGCCGAAAAGCCGTAAAAGAACATGAATGCCGCAAGCACACAGAGCAAAAGCGCCATTTTAAGCCGTCTGCGGCTTTTTAGGCGGGTTGCGTTGAGGGCAATCATAAGAAGGTTGCCGACGAGGGAAAGGTGCATTCCCGAAACAGCCAGATAATGCGCAAGCCCAGTCCTCCGCATGGAATTTTTTGTGTTGTTGTCCAATAACGAGGTGTTGCCGAGGAGGGTCGCCGCCAAAAAAGCGCCCTCGTCGCCGTCAAGCACGGCGGTTATCCTGCTTTGAATATAACTGCGATATTCCGATATATAATAGCCGAAAGGCCTTGTAAGCGGCTTTTCTGTGACAATATCGCCCTTTATTGTTGCTTTAAGGTAAATTTCCTGAGTTTTATAGTAAGCCTGTTCTGCGAAAACAGCATTGTCGGCAGGCAGGGAAAGCCTTGCGATAAAGCTGATATTATCGCCGATCTGAGCGTTTATATCCGCTGAAAAAACGCTTATAAGTGTTGTTTTGCCGCCTACATCGGCCTTTACAACAAATGAGCTTATATCGTTTGACGGTGCGGTTTTTGCGGCGATTGTCCCCGAAATGGGAATAGTTTTTCCCGCAAAAGCAATAATAGGTTCGTAAAAAATGCAGTTGTAAATGAGATAAACACACATTGCCGCCGTGAAAACTGCTGTTCCGGCGGCGAACAATGGTTTTTTAAGTAAATAAAGCAAAAGCGCCGTAGCAAAAGTCGCTGCGGCGACGGGAAAAATCCAGCCCAAGCCCAAAAAAGATGCGGCAATCAGCCCGAAAAGGTATGAAAAGCCGACAATCGCCGATTTGTGCATGGCGCCCCCTTGCTTTAGACATCATCACACAAAGACCAGAAATTTCCTTGACGGCACGTTTGCTTTGTTCTCAATAGCAATTCCGCTCTGTTGATAGTTTTATGCAGAATTGCTATTCGCCGATTTTGGCGTCAAAATTCCTCAAAATACGCAAGTATTTCTGCGGATTTTTCCTAAAAATCGTCTGAAAATCCCTGCGCAATCGCACCGTCATCTTTGTGCGGTGAAGCCTTTAGTTTTTGTCCTTAAAGATGAGCGGAAGCTCTTGCAAAAAGATAATATCGTCACGTTCTGCCGCATCGCCCTCGGCAAGCACGGCGCACTTTGCGGCAATGTTTCCGCCCGCTTTTTTGACGAGCTTTTCAACTGCGGAAAGGCTTTCGCCCGTGCTTATCACGTCGTCAACGATGAGGACTTTTTTGCCTGTGAGAAAAGCCGCCTCAGAGCCGTCAAGATAAAGCTTTTGAAGCTTTTCCGTCGTGATTGATTTTACATCAATTGTAAAAGGCTCCTGCATATAAAGCTTAAACGTTTTGCGGACG
>CAZYRV010000017.1:31279-33329 GCA_964649485.1 uncultured Oscillospiraceae bacterium
AGCGGATTCCAAGCTGTCTTGCCATTTCATAGGCAAGCGGGATTCCCTTGCTTTCGGGGGTGACGATTACGTCAACCTCGGGGATTTTTTTGATTAACAGCTCTGCCGCTTTTACGGTAAGCTCGACGTCGCCGAACATGACGAAGCCTGCGATTGAAACGTGGTCGTTAAGCGGGCAGACGGGGAGGTCACGCTTTAAGCCGGCGACCTCAAGGGTATAGAAATCAGACATTTTTGCTCCTTTGGATTTTAGAATAACGGCTTAACCGCATTGGTTATAACCGAATTTTTGGTTAACGGCGAATGCGGGCTATACAAGCTTTTCGCCAAGCTTTTTTCCGCCAAGTAAATGAAAATGCAGGTGCGGAACGGTTTGTCCGCCGTCGGCGCCGACGTTCGTAATCACACGATAGCCGTTTTCGAGGCGAAACTCCTCGGCAAGCTGTCTTGCGACTTCAAAAACCCGTGCGATAACAGCGGAATTGCTTTTGTCAATTTCCGCAACACTTGTGATGTTCTCTTTGGGAATAATGAGGATATGCACAGGTGCGGCGGGGGCAATGTCGTTTATCGCAATTACGAGGTCGTCCTCGTAAAGCTTTTCCGCCGGAATTTCGCCGGCGATGATTTTTTCAAAAATGTTCATGACAAGCTCCGTTCTATTTTACGAATTTTCCTATAATCTCCAAAGCTTTATTTAATGCTTCGCCTATTTTCGCCTTGTCAGAATAACCAGCCATTGCGCTGTCGGGCTTTCCGCCGCCCTTTCCGCCTGCGATTGCCGCAACCTCACGGACGATATTTCCCGCATGAGCGCCCTTTGAAACAGCAGTTTTCGTGCAGACGCAGAGAATGTTCGTTTCGCCCGCAAGCACGGCGATTGAATCGGGATATTTTTCCTTTATGTTATCGCCGATTTTGCGAAGCTCGTCGGCTTTTGCGCCGTCAACAACCGCTGTAATCACGGAAATACCGCTTATTTCGCCGCTTGCCTTGATGTCGGAAAGCTTTGAATTTGCAATTTCCTGCGAAAGCGACTCAATCTTTTTGTTGCTTTCGTGAAGCTCTGCCATAACCTGCTCGCACCGTTTTGCAAGCTCGGCGGTGTTTACAAGCTTAAGCGCCGCCGCCGCCTCGTTTACAACGGTCTGAATGCGGTTCATTTCGGCGAGAACATTTGCCCCCGTAACCGCTTCGATACGTCTTACTCCCGCCGCAACAGAGCTTTCCGAAACAATCTTCATAAGCCCGATTTCAGCCGTGTTTTTGACGTGTGTTCCGCCGCAAAGCTCCATAGAAAAGCCTTTTACGTCAACAACTCTGACGACGTTTCCGTATTTTTCGCCGAAAAGCGCCATTGCCCCACGCGCGCGTGCTTCTTCAATCGGCAATTCGTCGGTAGCAACTGGCATTGCCGCCAAAATAACACTGTTGCAGATGCTCTCGATTTGGGCAAGCTCGTCTGCGGTTACGGCGCTGAAATGGCTGAAGTCAAAACGGCATTTCGCCTCGTCAACAAGCTGTCCCGCCTGATGAACGTGGTCGCCAAGCACCTTGCGCATTGCCGCCTGCAAAATATGGGCGGTTGTGTGGTTTCGCATGATTGCGTGGCGGTTTGCGGAATCAACCTCCGCTTTGACCTTGTCGCCCACGGAAACAGCGCCCTCGCTCACCACGCCATAGCAGACAAACTGCCCGCCCGGAAGCTTTTTCGTGTCGGTGACAGCAATTGTGTTGCCGTTTGCGGAAATTGTTCCTTTGTCGCCGACCTGACCGCCGCTTTCAGCGTAAAAAGGCGTTGTTTTCACGATAACAGCGACGTTTTCGCCGTCCTCGGCTGAATCGGCAAGCGCACCGTCCTTGATAATGGCAAGAATTTCAGTTTCCTCACTAAGGCTTGAATAGCCTGTGAATGTGGTGGTAAATTTTGAGAGAGCGTCGGCGACGCTGTCGCTCCAGCCGCCCTTGAAGGCTTGGTTTTTGCGGGCGGTTTCCTTTTGGTTTTTCATGAGCTTGTGGAAGCCGTCCTCGTCGATTTCAATGCCGCTTT
>CAZYRV010000018.1:0-250 GCA_964649485.1 uncultured Oscillospiraceae bacterium
TCAAGACCGTCCATTGCCGCCGCATAAGAGCCGATATATTTCTGAATTTCATAAATCTGCATATCAAGCGCAAGCTGCGCACGCTCGTTGCCCTCTGCCGCCGCCTTGCAAAGGTCACGATGGTCGGAGGAAATACCCGATACTCCGAGATAGCCCGACTTTTTATTTAAAAGCTCGCTCATTTCATGAGCCGTCATATGCTCTTTTTCAGCGATAAACGTGATTACGGACGGATCAACAGCGCCCGAGC
>CAZYRV010000018.1:260-4622 GCA_964649485.1 uncultured Oscillospiraceae bacterium
GTCAAGAGGGGTAAAGCCCATTGTCGTGTCAATAACCTTGCCCTTATCAACAGCAGCGATTGACGAACCGTTTCCGAGGTGGCAGGTGACGATTTTAAGCTCTTTTATATCACGTCCCATGCGCTTTGCAAGCTCGTTGCTTACAAAACGGTGAGAAGTTCCGTGAAAACCGTATTTTCTGATTGCGTATTTCTCATAAAATTCATAAGGAACACCGAACATATAAGCCTTTTTCGGCATTGTCGCATGAAATGCCGTATCAAAAACGCAAACCTGAGGTGTGTCCTTGTCGAAAACCTTTCTGCAGGCACGCATCGCCAAAACATGAGCAGGGTTATGAAGCGGCGCAAGCTCTGAAATGCCTTCAATTTTATTAATAACCTCGTCGTCGATAATTACGCTTTCGGTGAAAATTTCCGCACCCTGGACAATTCTGTGTCCTACGGCTGAAATTTCGTCCATGCTTTTGATAACTGCGTGTTCGCCGTGCATAAGCATATCAACAAGCTTTTGAAAAGCCTCTGCGTGTGTCGGAAAAGCGCACTCCTCCTTGACGGTAAAGTCGCCGACCTTATGAGTAATAAGCCCGTCAACGCCGATTCTTTCGCAGTTTCCCTTTGCGATTACGCTTTCGTCCTCCATGTTGATAAGCTGGTACTTAAGTGACGAGCTTCCTGCGTTAATAACCAGAATTTTCATTAAGCCAAATTTTCCTTTCTTTTTTGTGCCGTTCTCCCTTCCCCGCTCAGGCATAAAGTGCATTTTACGGCATTTTTCGGGCGAAAGGGACGGTTTTATTCATACAGCACTATCTTTTTTATTTTATACCCTAATCAGACAAAAGTCAAGAGCTTTATAAGCGAAACTTAGAATATTGCAAAAAAAACCTCATTGTTAAGAAATTATCTTGACATAACTGACAAATTACTATATAATAAAACTAATCCTATACGACTCTTATATTTCGGAGTTTAACAATTTAAACCGTTACGCACTAAATAACGGTTATTTTGTGCTTTGCGATTCACCGCTTTAAACGACGGATTATGCCACCCCCTTGTATAAGAGCCTGCTTTCAGGTAAATACTAATTTTTTCAGGAGGACTTCACAATGAGAGTTTACAACTTCAGCGCAGGCCCCGGCGTTTTGCCGGAAGAGGTATTAAAACGTGCCGCAGACGAGATGCTTGAATATGGCACAAGCGGTCAGTCAGTCATGGAAATGTCACACCGTTCTAAAGAATATCAGGCAATAATTGACGCTTGCGAGGCTTCACTGCGCGAGGTAATGGAAATTCCCGACAATTATAAGGTGCTTTTCCTTCAGGGCGGCGCTTCCCTGCAATTTGCAATGATTCCGCTTAACCTTATGAAAAAAGGCAAGGCTGATTTTGTGCTTACCGGTCAGTGGGCAAGCAAAGCCTATAACGAAGCGAAAAGATTCGGCACGGCAAACGCTGTTGCTTCCTCCAAGGACAAAACTTTTTCATATATTCCAAAGCTTGACCCGACAACATTTGATAAAGATGCCGACTATTTCCACATCTGCGGAAACAACACAATCTACGGCACTCGCTTCACCGATTTGCCCGACACGGGAAATGTTCCCCTCGTAATGGACCTTTCTTCCGCAATCCTTTCAGAGCCTGTTGACGTAAGCAAATTCGGGCTTATTTACGCCGGTGCTCAGAAAAACATGGGCCCCGCCGGTCTTACCGTTGTTATCATCAGAGAAGATTTGATTACGGAAACCCCCGAAAATGTGCCTACTATGCTGAGCTATAAGACTCATGCCGACAACGGCTCTATGTTCAACACACCGCCTACCTACGCAATTTACATATGCAAGCTTGTTCTTGACTGGATCAAGGCAAAGGGCGGACTTAAAGCAATGAAAAAAATCAACGAGGACAAGGCGGCAATGCTTTATGACTTCCTCGACGGCTCAAAAATGTTCAGCGCAACCGTTTTCGGCAAGGATCGTTCTCTCATGAACATTCCTTTTGTTACAGGCAATGACGAGCTTGACGCAAAGTTTATTTCCGAGTCGAAAAAGGCTGGTTTCGTAAACCTCAAGGGTCACAGAAGCGTCGGCGGAATGCGTGCTTCCATTTACAACGCAATGCCCGTTGAGGGCGTAAAGGCTCTTGTAGACTTCATGAAAAAATTCGAGGCTGACAACGCATAATCAGAAAGGTGAATACTGTGTACAAGATTAAAACAATGAACAAAATCGCCGAGTGCGGTTTGGAATTATTTGACGATAAATACGAAATTTCCGACAATGCCGAAAATCCGACAGGCGTTCTCGTGCGCTCTGCTTCACTCCACGAAACAGAATTTGAAAGCGATCTGCTTGCAATCGCACGTGCGGGCGCAGGAACGAACAATATTCCGATTGACCGCTGTTCTGAAAGCGGAATCGTCGTTTTCAACACTCCCGGCGCAAACGCAAACGCTGTTAAAGAGCTTGTAATCGCAGCTTTGCTTATTTCGTCGAGAAAAATTCCCGCTTCAATCGACTGGGCGAAAACCCTCAAGGGCAAGGGCGACGAGGTCGGAAAGCTTGTTGAAAAAGGCAAAAGCCAGTTTGCCGGCCCTGAAATTAAGGGCAAAAAGCTTGGCGTAATCGGCTTGGGCGCAATCGGCGCACTTGTTGTAAATGCGGCGACAGCGCTTGGCATGGAGGTTTACGGAGCTGACCCCTACCTTTCCGTACAGGGTGCGCTTCACCTCACAACAAAGGTTCATTATGTCAAAACAAACGATGAAATATTCAAAAATTGCGACTATATCACGGTTCACGTTCCGCTTACCCCCGAAACAAAGGGCTTCATAAACGCTGACGCAATCGCAATGATGAAGGACGACGTAAGAATCCTCAACTTCTCAAGAGGAGATTTGGTTGACGACGATGCAATCGTTGATGCGCTTGCCAGCAATAAAATGGCGGCTTACGTTACCGATTTCCCGAACGACAAGCTTATCGGAGTTGACGGAGTTATCGCCCTTCCCCACCTCGGAGCTTCAACCCCCGAAAGCGAGGATAACTGCGCTGTCATGGCGGCGAACGAGCTTATCGACTATATCGAAAACGGCAATATTACAAACTCTGTAAATCTGCCGAACGTGACAATGGCAAAAACAGGCAACGCAAAGCTTTGTATTATCCATAAAAACGTCGAGGGCTTGATAAGCAAGATTACGGGAGTTGTTTCCACTGAAAAGCTTAATATTGAAAATATGGAAAGCAAATCCAAGAAAAACTATGCCTATACCGTGCTTGACGTAAACGGGGCAGTTTCCGCCCACGCAGTCGAAGCCGTAAAAGCAATTGAAAATGTTATATTCGTACGTGCAATTTAAAATTTTATGATAAAACGTCGTTTTGGGGCGAACCCGAAACGGCGTTTTTTGTAATTGAAACTTTTTCAGATTGTAACCCTTCTGTTCTTGACAAAAATACGTAAAAGCTATACAATATAGGTAAATTATAATGCTTAAGCGCCCAAATTGAGATAATTCCACCAAATTCAGCTCCCCCCATCAGAAACAAGTGATAGTTTTACATTAATAAGCTCATTTGCTATCCCGAATGCGATAAAATGTAAATAATTTTAAAAGCTTTGGACAATGGCTGTTTTTTATCGGTTTTCCTTGATTTTTTAAGCGCTTCATGCTATAATATAATAATAAGTATTATTAAAAAATAATTTATATTTTACGGCGGTGCTTGATGAAGTTGATAAACGTTGGCTTTGGGAACACGGTAAATCCTGATAAAATTGTGGCTGTAACAAGCCCAGATGCCGCACCGATAAAGCGGATTATCCAGCTTGCAAGAGATAAAAATCTTGCCATAGACGCAACCTGCGGGAGGCGAACACGGGCTGTGATTATCATGGAGGGCGGTCATGTCGTGCTTTCGGCGCTTTATCCCGAAAAAATTTCAGACGGCGGCGGGGAGGAAACCGAAGATGTATGAAAAAGGACTTTTAATCGTGCTTTCGGCGCCATCGGGCGGCGGCAAGGACGCAATTCTTGAAAAAGCGTTTTTGAGGGACAAAACCCTCTCCTATTCCGTTTCGGCGACGACAAGGGCAAAACGTGACGGCGAGCTTGACGGCATAAGCTATCATTTTGTCACAAAGCCCGAGTTTGAAAACCTTATTGCCGACGGCGAAATCATCGAATACACAACCTATTGCGGCAACTATTACGGTACGCCAAAGCGCCCTGTGCTTAAAATGCTTGACGAGGGCAAAAATGTTGTGCTTAAAATTGAGGTTGAAGGTGCGGCGAACATTAAAAAAATGTTCCCCGATTGTGTGCTTATTTTTGTGCTTCCTCCGTCAATGAAAG
>CAZYRV010000018.1:4632-18263 GCA_964649485.1 uncultured Oscillospiraceae bacterium
CGTGGCACCGAAACAGCCGAAAGCCTTGAAAAGCGGCTTGTGCGGGCACGTGAGGAAATCGGCATGGCGCACAATTTTGACTACATAATCATAAACGACGACCTCGACAAAACAGTAGACGATTTTTGCTCTATTGTCGCTGTACAGCGCCACAAAACAGAGCTTAACACCGAAAAAATAAAGGGGATTCTGGCTGAAAATGTCTGACGGATTATCGGCGCATGACGGAGGGCTTGAAGTTCTTATTGCTTCAGCCGCCGTTTCCGCCTCGCTTTATTCCTTCGATTCATTGTACGACTATATCGTTCCCGCCGAATTTCAAGACGAAATCAGGCTTGGAATGCGGATTATCGTTCCTTTTGGGAGGGCGAACAAAAAGGTTCAGGCGGTTGTTTTCGGACTGCGGAGCGGCATTATTGACTCGCCGCAGTGCAAACGAATCGCAGCGCTTGCCGACGACGGAATTTTTCTCTCCGACGAAGCGATGACACTTGCGAAATGGCTTAAGGAAAACACTTTCTGCACCTATTTCGATGCGGTTCGTGCAATGCTTCCGTCCGGACTTGGGATTGTTTCGCAGGAAAACTTCAGCCTTGTAAAAAATCCGCCCGCAACAGAGCTTACTGAATTTGAGCAAAATCTTTACAATTCCCTTTCGAACATTAAAACCCGCCGCTTGTTAAATGAAGCGCTTTCCTCTAACGGCAACCCCGACAAAAAGCTTGCCGTTCAAGGGCTTATCGACAAGGGCTTTGTTTTGTGCGAGGACGAGGCACGCCGCCGACAAAAGGACGCCGTCGTAATGATGGCGACACTTTCGGCGGAATTTATCGACCACCCCGAAGGCTTCAAGCTTACCCCAAAGCAAAAAAAGGTTGTAAGCTTGCTCGAAACCGCTGTTTCCGCCTCTGTAAAGGAAATTTCATACCACACAGGCGTGACAGCCGCCGTCGTTGGAAATCTGCGGAAAAGCGGCGTGGTAAGCTTTTTTCCAGAGCCCGCTTCCCTGCTTGAAGACGACAGCATATTGCGTGAAAACCTCGATGAATTGGTTTTTTCTCCAAAACAACAGGAAATATTTGACGGTATTTCGGCACTGTTACACACAGGAAAACCCGAATGCGCTCTTTTAAGGGGCGTCACGGGAAGCGGAAAAACCTCAATTTTCATAAAGCTTATCGAAAGCACGCTTAAAGCCGGCAAAACGGCGATTATGCTTGTTCCCGAAATATCTCTCACACCGCAGATGGTACGGAAATTCCGTGCGCTTTTCGGCGGTGATGTCGCCTTAATTCACAGCAGCCTTTCAATGGGCAGGCGAATTTCCGAATATAACAGAATCCGAAACGGTCAAGCGAAAATCGTCGTCGGGACAAGAAGCGCAATTTTCGCTCCGCTTGACAATATCGGTATAATCGTTATTGACGAGGAAGGCGAGCACACCTATAAATCCGAGCAATCGCCCCGCTATCACGCACGAGATGTCGCCAAGCAGCGGGCTTTCCGCCACAACGCACTTTTGCTTTTAGCATCGGCTACTCCGTCAATTGAAAGCTATTACCATGCGAAAACGGGGCGCTATCACCTGTTTGAAATAACCGAAAGATACAGCAACGCAATTTTACCCGATGTTTACATGGTTGACATGAAAATCGAGGCGGCAAACGGAAATAACAGCAATTTCAGCGAAGTTTTGCTTCAAGAAATGCAAAAAAACCTCGACAACGGCGAACAGTCAATCCTGCTTTTAAACCGCCGAGGCTTTCACACCTATGTTTCTTGCATGGCTTGTGGAAACGTTGAGGAATGCCCAAACTGCGGAATCCCGCTTACTTACCACAAAGCCAACGGCTTTCTCTCCTGCCATTATTGCGGATATTTGACAGAATATACAGGTAAATGCACAAAATGCCAAAGCAAGGTTTTAAAGCAGACTGGCACAGGCACACAGCGCATTGAGGACGAAATTAAAGAATTTTTCCCTACTGCGAGGGTTTTGCGGCTCGACGCTGACACAACGATGGCAAAAAATGCTTTCGACGAAAAGCTTGGAGACTTTGGCGAGGGAGAATATGACATTCTCGTCGGCACGCAAATGATTGCAAAGGGCTTGGACTTTCCAAACGTGACGCTTGTCGGCGTGCTTTTAATCGATAAATCGCTTTACGCAAGCGACTATATGGGCTATGAAAACACGTTTTCTCTAGTAACACAGGTTGTCGGCCGAAGCGGACGTGGCGAAAAGCCCGGCAGAGCTTATATTCAGACGTTTTCGCCCGAACACCCGGTGCTTAACCTTGCGGCACGGCAAAGCTTTGACGACTTTTACGAAGACGAAATCCAAATTCGCAAAGCAATGCTTTTCCCGCCCTTTTGCACAATCTGCGTAATCGGCTTTTCCTCAATCGACGAGCCGAGCTGTGTTGCGGCGGCAGAGGAATTTAACGTTATTTTCAAGCGAAACTTTACCGAACATGGCAAAGATTTGCCCATTCGGATACTTGGTCCCGCAAAAAATACCGTTGCGAAAATAAACGGACGTTTCAGGTACAGAATAATACTGAAATGCAAAAATAACCGCATTATGCGTGAAATAATAAGCAATTCTCTCATAGAAGCACAAAAAAGCAAACAATCAGCAAGAGTTTCGATTTTCGCCGACATGAACGGTGAAATCAACTAGGAGGTATAAAATGGCACTCAGAACAATTTACACAGACGACGACCCTGTTTTAAGGAAAAAATGCAGGGAAGTGACGGCTTTTGACGACAAGCTTCACACCTTGCTTGACGATATGTACGAAACAATGAAAGCCTCCGACGGTGTCGGACTTGCCGCACCGCAGATTGGCATTTTGCGCCGTGTCGTAGTCATCGAAACCGAGGAGGGCAACAAAATAGAGCTTGTAAACCCCGTAATCACCATGATGAAGGGCAAACAATGCAAGCGTGAGGGCTGTCTTTCTCTCCCGGGAAAAAGCGGCTATGTCGAAAGACCCGCAAAGGTTAAGGTTACGGCTCAAGACCGCTTTGGCAAGGAATTTAGCCTTGAGGGAAAAGAGCTTCTCGCTGTTGCAATCTGCCACGAAACCGACCATCTGAACGGTATTTTGTTTATAGACAAGGAAGTTCCTGACCCGAACGAAAAATGAGGTGTTTTATTGAAAATAATTTATATGGGTACGCCGGATTTTGCCGTTCCCGCACTTGAAGCAATCATCAATTCAGGACATAACGTCGCCGCAGTTTTTACCCAGCCTGACAGACCGAAAAATCGTGGGCAAAAGCTTTGCTGTTCGCCTGTGAAAGCTTGCGCTGCCGAGCATGGCATTGATGTTTATCAGCCGCAAAGCCTGCGCAAGGGTGAAGATGCACAGACGTCGCTTGACATAATAAGTAAAATCAATCCCGATTGTATTGTAGTCGCCGCCTACGGACAAATTTTGCCGAAAGCAATATTGGATTTACCGAAATACGGCTGTATCAATATTCACGCTTCCCTGCTCCCGAAATATCGCGGTGCATCGCCGATTCAAGCGTGTATTGCCGCAGGTGAAAAAGAAAGCGGCGTAACCATAATGCACATGGCGGAGGGGCTTGACACAGGCGATATGATTATAAGCGGTTCGACCCCGATTCTCCCCGAAATGAACGGAAGCGAGCTTCACGATAAGCTTTCCGAAATCGGCGCAAGGCTTGTTATTACGGCGCTTGAACAGCTTGAAAACGGCACGGCAAAGCGGATTGTGCAGGACGACAGCCTTTCGTGCTATGCCCCGCTTATAAAAAAAGAACAGCTTTTGATTGATTTTTCGATGCCTGCGCAAAAGGTACACGATTTTATCAGAGCAATGGCAGAATACCCCGGCGCTTATTCATTTCTCTGCGGAAAGCGGCTTAAGGCTTATTCGTCTGTAATAGTTGAAGAAAACTTTAATTATAAATCAGGAACGCTTGTTGATTTAGCTGATTTTACTGTTGTTTGCGGCGACGGAAAAGCCGTTTCGCTTACGGACGTAAAGCTTGAGGGCTGTCGGCAGATGGCGGCGGCGGAGTGTGCAAGAGGGCGGAATATCCCGCTTTATACGGTTCTCGGAGAATAACGGGAGGTATTATGGATAAATTTTTAGACGTGATTTTAAGCTATGACTTCACATGGTTTTTCACCATTGCCGTGCTTATAATCTCATTTATCGCACAAATCAAGGTTTCATCAACCTTTTCAAAATACAACAAGGTTAAAACCTTTCAAGGAATAACAGCCGCACAGGTCGCACGTCAAATTCTTGACAGCAACGGCTTGTATCATATTCAAATCGAACGTATAAGCGGAAATCTAACCGACCATTACGACCCCAGAAATAACAAAATCGCCCTGTCACAGCCTGTTTATGACAGCACCTCTGTTGCGGCGATCGGCGTTGCGGCGCACGAAGTCGGGCACGCAATCCAATATGCAAATAATTACAAGCCAATCAAAATCCGCAATGCAATTCTTCCGATTGCTCAAGTAGGCTCGCAGGCATGGCTTTGGATTTTCATTTTAGGAATGGTTCTCGAGTGGGCGGATTTAGTTTTCGTCGGAATTGCACTGTTCTTCTTTATATTCCTGTTTCAGCTTGTGACGCTTCCTGTTGAGTTTAATGCCAGCAACCGAGCAATCGCAACCCTTGAGCGTGAAAACTATTTAGGCAGAGATGAGCTTAATGGGGCAAAAAAAGTTCTCGGTGCGGCTGCAATGACTTATGTTGCGGCAATGCTTTCATCGCTTGCGACACTTTTACGGCTTCTTTCAAGAACAAGAAAACGAAACTAACAAACCGGAGGTGAGGGAATGGGCACAAGAAAGCTTGTTTTTCGTCTGCTTATGAAGATGGACAAAAGCGACTCATATTCAAACATTTTGCTTGATAACGCACTCGAGCAGACAAAGCTTTCCCCGAAGGACAGAGCCTTTGCCTCGGCGCTTTTTTACGGAGTAATAGAGAGGCGGCTTACCCTTGATTTTTTAATCAGAGCCTATTCCGCAACCGAATTTGACGATATTTCAGCAGAGGCTGTGCAGATTCTGCGAATGGGGCTGTATCAGCTTGCCTACATGGATTCTGTTCCCGAAAGTGCGGCGGTAAACGAAAGCGTCAACCTTGCCGTTTATTGCAAAAAGCCGAATCTCAAAGGCTTTATAAACGCAATTCTCCGCACCTATATCCGCAAGGGAAAGCGCCTTGACACAAGCGGTCTTGACGAGCTTATGGCGCTTTCTGTGCAATATTCCTGCCCGCGCTGGCTTGTGAAAATGTGGGTGAACGACTTTGGCATGGAAACCGCTGTTTCTATCCTTAAATCAACCCTTGGACGTCCCCCGCTCTATTTTCGGGCGAACACACAAAGATTCAAGCCGGACGAGGTTTTGAAATTGCTGGAAAAGGACGGCTTTAAGGCGAAAAAATCGGCTTTCCTTCCCGCTTGCATTGAGATTGAAAAAGCTGCTCCGATTGAAGGCTCTCGGGCTTATTCTAAAGGGGCGTTTCACGTTCAGGATATTTCATCACAGGTCTGCTGTCAGCTTTTAAATCCGATTTTCAACGAAACTGTTATAGATATTTGCGCTGCGCCCGGCGGCAAATCCTTTACAATTGCCGAGCTTATGGGAAACCGTGGCAAGGTTTTAAGCTTTGACCTGCACGAGCACAAAGCAAAGCTTATTGACGATGGGGCAAACAGACTTGGACTTACAATTATTTCCTCGGAAATAAACGACGCAACAAGCTTTAATCCGAAAATACCGCTTGCGGATAAGGTGATTTGCGATGTTCCCTGCTCCGGCTTGGGGGTTATTCGCAGAAAGCCCGAAATCAAGTACAAGCCGCACACCTTTTTAAACGACTTCCCTCCCCTTCAACTGGAAATTCTGCGCAATACTGCCCGCTATGTTAAACCCGGCGGAACGCTTGTCTATTCGACCTGCACGCTGAACAAGGCGGAAAATTCCGGCGTAGTAGAAACGTTTCTTGCCGAAAACAGCGATTTCTGCCCGATTGTCGTACACACAAGCCTGCCGCTTAAGGAAAACGGTTATATGAGGGCAATAATTCCCGGCGAAATTGGCGGCGACGGCTTTTTTATCGCAACACTCAGACGAAAAACAAACACTGAATAATAGGATATAAATGAAAATTGATATACTTTCACTCACACAAGAACAGCTTTCAGAAGAAATATTGAAGCTTGGCGAAAAAAAGTTTCGCTCAAAACAAATTTTTGACTGGCTTCACATAAAAAGGGTCACGAGCTTCAAGGAAATGACTAATATTTCCGCACAACTTATAAGCGTTCTTGACGAAAATTTTTATATAAACCGCCTAAAAATTGAAAAAAGGCTCATATCTGCTCTTGATAATACGATAAAATACTTGTATAGGCTTCCCGACGGCGAGGTAATCGAAACCGTTCTTATGGAATACAACCATGGAAACAGCATCTGTATTTCAAGTCAGGTCGGCTGTCGTATGGGCTGTAAATTCTGCGCTTCGACAATCGGCGGGCTTTCTCGGAATCTTTCTCCGTCGGAAATGCTTCTCCAGATTTACGAAACCGCCCGTGACAGCCTGCGTGATATAAACAGCGTCGTCATGATGGGAATCGGCGAGCCTATGGATAATTTTGAAAATGTGTTTGCTTTTCTGGAAATAATAAACTCAAGCATGAGCCTGCGGCACCTCTCACTATCAACCTGCGGCCATGCCGACAAAATCCGAGAGCTTGCCGACAAACGGCTTGGGCTTACGCTTTCGATTTCGCTTCACGCAGGAAATGACATTACACGTTCGTCAATAATGCCGATAAATAACCGCTTTAATATTTCCGAGCTTATGTCGGCTTGCCGTTATTATTTCGACAAAACAGGCAGGCGGATAAGCTTTGAATATGCGCTTATCGAGGATGTGAACGACGACGAAAAATCAGCGGCTGAGCTCATAGCGTTGCTTAAAGGCTTTGTCTGCCACGTAAACTTAATCCCGATTAATCCAATCAAGGAAAGAAGCTTTAAGAAAAGTAATTATGTAAGCAATTTCCAAAAAATCTTGACAAATGCCTCAATAAATGCTACAATCAGACGTACGCTTGGTGCGGATATAAATGCGGCGTGCGGTCAGCTTCGTGCTGAATCTAAAGACGAAACGGCGGTGGAGAAATGAACGTTTTTTCCGGAACCCACAGGGGGCTTATACGAGATGAAAATCAGGACAGGGTCTGGGTTTCACGCTTTTCAAGCGGAGCAGTCGCAGCGGTTTTATGCGACGGAATGGGCGGGGAAAACGCCGGAAGCTTTGCAAGCGAAACAGCAATAACCCTGATAAGCGAGCGGCTTACGCTGGGTTTTTCACCTGATATTGACGAAATAAGCCTGAGAAATCTGATGATTACAGCGCTTAACAACGCAAATTCAGCGATTTATGAAATTTCCCACGAAGAGGACGACAAAAACGGAATGGGCACAACCTGTGTCGCCGCGATTGCAATAAATGACATTATTTATATAATAAACGTCGGCGACAGCCGTGCATACAGGGTTTTTGACGGAGGAATCCAACAGATAACCCACGACCACACGTTTGTGCGGCGGCTTATAGATGAGGGAAAGCTTACACGTGATGAGGCTCGCTTTCACCCTGACAGAAACAAAATTACACGTGCAATCGGTGCGGCGCCTGAGGTTACACCCGACTTTTTCAAGCTTGAATTTAAAAAGGGAAGCAAAATTATCCTTTGCTCGGACGGGCTTTCTTCTTACGTTGCCGATGAGGAAATCGGCAAAACAGCGCTTTCCCTGCCCTCCGATTCAATTTGCGAAAAGCTTATAACCCTCGCCAACAAAAACGGCGGCGGTGATAATATATCAGTTGCGCTTATAGAACATTAAATTTTACAAAGGAAAAGGTGCTATGGATAACAATATCGGAAGAAAACTTGACGGCCGGTATGAGCTTCTCGAGCTTGTCGGCACAGGCGGCATGGCGGATATTTACCGTGCGCAGGATTTGTCCGAAAACAGAACGGTCGCCGTTAAAATACTCAAAAACGAATTTTACGAAAGCGAGGATTTTCTTCGCCGTTTTCGCAATGAATCCAAGGCAATCGCCCTGCTTTCCCACCCCAATATCGTCAAGATTTTCGACGTGGGCTTTATGGACAATATCCAGTTTATTGTCATGGAATACATTGACGGCATAACGCTTACTGATTATATCGAACAGCAAAAAATACTTAAATGGCGTGATGCCGTGCATTTCACGCTTCAGATTTTACGTGCCCTCCAACACGCACATGACAGAGGAATCGTTCACCGTGACATAAAGCCGTCAAATATTATGCTTTTAGAAGACGGCACAGTTAAGGTCATGGATTTCGGAATTGCCCGCTTTAACCGTGAAAACAGCAAAACCCTCTCCGAAAAAACAATCGGTTCTGTCCATTATATAAGCCCAGAGCAGGCGCGCGGCGACGATACGGACGAGCGCAGCGATATTTATTCTGTCGGCTGTATGATGTATGAAATGCTAACCGGCAAAAAACCGTTTGACGGCGACAACCCTGTTTCGATTGCTCTTATGCATATGCAGTCTGATGCAAAGCGCCTTACCCAGCTTAATTCGACAATCCCCGAGGGGCTTGAGGAAATTGTTCTTAAGGCGATGCAGAAGGATTCGTCAAAGCGCTATCAAACTGCCGGCGACATGATTAAAGACCTTGAAGAATTTAAGAAGAATCCAAGCATTATTTTCGAGTATAAATACCTTTCAGGCGAGGAAACAACCCGCTATTTTGACAAGGTTGTCGCTGCCCCTGCCGTCAAAAAAAGCAAGCCCGTCAAAAACGAATACGAGGACGACTATGAAGACGAAGACGAAGAAGAAACAGTCGTAAGACCTTCTCCGTTGCTTCCGATTCTTTTTGCGGTCGGCTCTGTGTTTATAATTGTCGCTGCGCTTTTTGTGATTTTACGTGTTCTCCCTGAAATATTCAACAATTCTCAGCAGCAATACGGAAGCGAGGTTTCCGACTCTGTCGCAATGCCTAATCTTGTCGGCAAAACGCTTTCCGAGGCTCAAAGCGAATACGGCGATTATTTCGTGTTTAATCCCGTTGAGGAATATTCCGATAAAGAAGCAGGGATAATTTTCAGTCAGGACGACTCCATCGGCAGAATGATAAAACGTGGAGCAACCGTAACAGTCCGAGTAAGCAAGGGCGTTAAGCAAGTTGAAATTCAGGATTTCACAAATCGCTCTAAGCGCCAAGTGTACGAGCAGCTTAACAAGGAAGGGCTTATTCCCACCTATACCTTTGCGGAAGATGAGGAAATCGCCGCCGATTATGTAATTCGCACTGACCCGCCCGCACACTCCATGGTCGATATAGGCTCGTCAATCACCATTGTCGTAAGCCTCGGCCCGCCGAATGTGCAGAAGGCTGTTCCTGATTTTTCGGGTATGACAAAGGAAACAGCGGAGATTCGTGCGCCTGAATATGGGCTTATTCCGATTTTCATTTATAAGGGAAGCACAAAGGAAAAAGATGAAGTAATCGGTCAGAGCATTGCCCCCACGACAATGGTCGGCACCAACACAACAATTGAGATTTATCTGAGCAAGGGTGTTGAGGAGGACGAAGAGCTTGAAATCCAGCTTAAAGTTCCCGACAAAGTAACAGGCAAGTTTGAATTTGAATATTATGTAAACGGCATACTTGACGCCGCCAAGACAGAAATAAGAGATTTGTCTATTTCCACTGCCCATAAAATCACTTATACAGTTTTAGGCAGAGATGTAACAAACTTTGCAATAAGAGTTAAGTCTGTCGCCACAGGCAATGAAGGGCTTTTCTATGAGGGCGAAATCGATTTTAACAGTACCGAGCCAAAGCTTGAAAGACTCTCACGTGATGATAAAATTTTCAGTGCTCTTGACGCAGGTACGCCGACGACTGAAGATCCTGGTCTTCCCGTAATCGACCCTGCGCCTGACGAAACGACGGCGCAAACAATGGAAGGTACAGTGGAAAACACAGGAGAAATAACCATTGAGTGACAGCAACACGTACGAAGGATTAATTACAAAAAATGTCGGAGGCCTTTACACAGTAGAGGCTTCCGACAGGCTGTTTTCGTGCCGTCCGAGGGGTATTCTAAGACTTAACGGTACTGCTCCGACGGCGGGAGATATTGCGACAATTGAAGTTGATAAGGCGGGGAATGCTGTTTTAACCGGCATTCGTGACCGCAAAAATTATTTTCTCCGCCCGCCGCTTGCGAATATTGACCTTATTTTGCTTGTCGTGTCAACGGTTGACCCAGAGCCGAACACGGTTGTTATAGACAAGCTTCTTGCTGTTTCGGAAAGGCTTGAAATAAGCACGGCGCTTGTGTTCACAAAAACGGATATTGCAAAATCCGACGTGCTTTTCCGCCTTTACAGCGATATTGGTTTTCCCTGCTTCAGCACCTCCGCTGAAGTTGAAGGCGGCGAAAACCAAGCCATACTTGATTTTATCAAAGGCAAAAAGGTTGCACTTATCGGCAACACAGGAGTAGGAAAATCCAGCTTGCTGAACACGCTTTTCCCCGAGCTTATGCTTAAAACAGGCGAAACAAGCAAAAAACTCGGCAGAGGCAGGCACACAACCCGTCAGACAGAGCTTTTTAAGCTTAAAAACGGCGGCTATATTGCGGACACGCCCGGCTTTTCAACTGTGGATTTATTTCGATATTGCGATTTTGCGCCTATTGAAATTCAGCGTTGCTTTCCCGAATTTGCTCCGCATATAGGCAAATGCAGATTTGCAGATTGCATTCACATAAAAGAAACAAGCTGTGCCGTGAAAACAGCAGTTGAAAGCGGCGATATTTCCGCTTCCCGCTATAAAAGCTATGTTTTGCTTACGGCAGAAGCCGCCTCTAAAAGAATGGGGTAAGAATATGAAATGCGTTATTTTTTCAGGGGGAAGCTTTGCGGAATTGCCCGAGGAAGCCGTCACGCAAGCTTTTATAATTGCCGCCGACAGCGGCTTTGACAATGCCGCAAAAATGGGGATAACACCGAATCTTCTTGTCGGCGACTTTGACAGCATCACCGCAAAACGCTTTCCCACGGGCATAGAAATCATAAAAACCCCCGCCGAAAAGGACGACACCGACACAATGCTTGCGGCAAGGCTTGCCGCCGAGCGTGGTTTTGATGAAATTCATATTGCCTGTGCCTTTGGCGGACGGCTTGACCATGCGGTTGCAAACCTTCAGGTGCTTGCGTTTTTGCTTTCAAAAGGGAAAAAAGCTGCCGCTTACGGCGAAAACACGGCTGCACGGATTTTCGACGAAGGAAACTTTATAATCGAAAAGAAAAGCTTTGATTTTATGTCGGTTCTTGCTTTTTCAAACAGCGCCGTCATTTCCATAAGCGGGGTTAAATATCCGCTTGATAAAAAGCTTATCACGACAGCTTTTCCCCTTGGCACAAGCAACGAAATTCTTGATAAAGCCGCAGTTCTCACCGTGCATGAGGGCAAGGTTTTGTGCATACAAGCTCGATGAAAATTCGCCCCTCTTTTTCAGGGGCGAATTTATTATCCCGTCTGCGGTAACCGATTTTAACTATTTTGAATATAATAAATCAGGTCGCTTGGATTTTGGCTTTATGCGGGGAGTGGTTTTATGAAAAGATGCTTTCGCCGTGGCCGCAGAGGCGGCGGCGGAAAATGGCCAATCGTCATGCTTGCTTTTGCGGGTGCGCTTTTGTGCATAACTTTCTTTTCGATTAAATTTCTCCTTGTCGTTTTGTCAATTATCTTGGTTTTCATAGGAATTTGGATGTTCTATTCGTGCTAGGAGGTTTTTATGCGGATAATCGTGGTTAAAAGTCCAAAAATGCTTTCGGGTTTCTTGCGTATGATATTTGGAATCAGAAAAAACAAGGGTTAGAGTTACATAAATCTTCAAATGAAATAGCCGCCTTTTTCAGGCGGCTATTTTGTGTTACTTCTTCTTTTTATCGTCAGTTTTAACCGGGTGACAAAGTCCGTTTGAAGCACAGCCCGAACAGCCGCCGCAGCTGCAGCTCGGGGGCTTGCCTTTGATTCTTGCACGTATTCCAAGAACAATTACAAGAACCATAAGTCCGATTACTATACCGCCGATTATGATTGTCGGTAAATAGTCCGGCATAAAATCATCTCCTTACGCCGTCTGAAGGGATTTCTTTTTCGAAGGCTTATTAGGGTTTGAAGGCTTTCTTACAATAAGATAAATCAAGCCCGCAAGAAGCAAGAACGCAAGAACAGTTGCAAAACCAAATCCGCCGCCTGTAAACAGTTTGCCAAGCTGGTAGAAGATAAACGAAATGCCGTATGCAAACAATGTCTGATAGCCGACTGCAATTCCCGTCCATTTCCAGTTGCCCATTTCCCTCTTGATTGCGCCGATTGCCGCAAAGCAAGGTGCGCAAAGCAGGTTAAACAAAAGGAATGAATAAGCCGCCATTGGCGAGAACATATTTCCGAATTCTGTCCAGATTTCGTCTCCGTTTTCAGAAACCTCTTCCTGTCCGAACAAAACACCGAAGGTTCCGACGACATTTTCTTTTGCGACAAGACCTGTGATTGTTCCGACGGAAGCTTTCCAAGCCTGTTCGGGCTCTTTTTCATTCCAGCCAAGCGGTGCGAATACGGGGTCAATCGCCTTGCCGACATCAGCAAGCATCGAAACATTTTGATCTTCAATATACTGCATCTGCCAGTTAAACGACTGGAGGAACCATATAAGTCCGCAGGAAACAAAGATAATTGTTCCCGCACGCTTAATAAATGCCCAGCCCTTATCAAGCATATATTTCATAACGCTTACAAAGCGGGGTGCGTGATATTGCGGAAGCTCCATGACGAACGGCGCAGGGTCGCCAGCAAAAAGCTTGAACTTTTTAAGCATGATTCCCGAAATTATGATTGCAAGAATTCCGGCAAAATATGCGGAAGGGCCAAGCCACCACTGCTCTGGGAAGATTGCGCCTGCGATAAGTCCGATAATCGGAAGCTTTGCTCCGCAAGGGATAAAGGTTGTGACGATAACCGTCATTTTTCTGTCGCGGTCATTTTCAATTGTACGTGAAGCCATGATTCCGGGAACTCCACAGCCTGTGCCTATAAGAATAGGAATAAAGGATTTTCCGGAAAGACCGAATTTGCGGAAAATTCTGTCCATGATAAAGGCAATACGTGCCATATAGCCGCATTCCTCAAGGATTGCAAGCAGAATGAAAAGCACAAGCATCTGCGGCAAAAAGCCCAAAACAGCGCCCACACCGCCGATTATACCGTCAAGAATAAGACTCTTGAGCCAATCCTGTGCGCCTGCGTTATCAAGACCTGTTTCGACAAGGGCAGGAATGCCGGGAACCCAAACTCCATAGTTTGCGGGATCAGGCTCTTCCTCAACTGTCGCCTGTGCATCTGCAAGAACATCGGGAGTAATTTCGATTGTCTTTTCGACCTCTCCGTCCTCGTTTTCAATGTCAACAGCAGCTTCGCCTGCTTCATTCGCCGCAGCAACTGCGGTTGCTTCGTCAAAAGCCGCCGTTGCG
>CAZYRV010000018.1:18273-22531 GCA_964649485.1 uncultured Oscillospiraceae bacterium
TCACTTGCTTTTCTTCTTGCCTTCGGAACGGTCAGCCGCCGTTGCGTCCTCAAATTCGCCCGAACCGATTCCGAAAAGATGGAATCCGTCGCCGAAAACTCCGTCGTTGACCCAGTCTGTCGCCATAGTTCCGACTGTTGAAATGGAAAGATAATACACCAAAAACATTACAACTGCGAAAATCGGAAGCGCAAGTATACGGTTAGTTACAATTTTATCGATTTTATCCGAAATAGTAAGCTGACCTGCGTTTGCTTTCTTTACGCTGTCCTTGATTACCTTTTCGATATAGGAATAACGGTGGTTTGTGATAATGCTTTCGGAGTCGTCGTCAAGTGCTTCCTCCGCTTTTACAATTTCCGTTTCGATTTCGTCGGAAACATTTTCAGGAAGCGCAAGCGCTTCAATTATTTTCTCATCACGCTCGAAAAGCTTGATTGCGTTCCATGAAGGGATTCCGTCCTTTACATAGGAGGAAGAAAGCTTTTCAATGTTTGCGAAAGCGGTTTCGACCGCCTCGGGAAATCTATGATTAATCTCGGGGGCTTTTGCGCCGTTTGCCGCCTTTATTGCCGCCTCGGCAACCTCGTTTATGCCCGTTTGCTTAGCAGCCGAGCATTCAAAAACGGGACAGCCCAAATCCTTGGAAAGCTTTGCAATATCGATTTTATCGCCGCGCTTGTTTACGATATCCATCATGTTAAGTGCGATAACAACGGGGATTCCAAGCTCGACAAGCTGGGTTGTGAGGTAAAGGTTACGCTCGATATTGCTTGCGTCAACAATATTGATAATTGCGTCGGGCTTTTCCGTTGCTATGTAATTTCTTGTGATGACCTCTTCAAGTGTGTAAGGCGAAAGCGAATAAATACCGGGGAGGTCAACGAGGGTTATTTCCTTGTTGATTTTAAGCTTACCTGTTTTTCTTTCAACCGTTACGCCCGGCCAGTTTCCCACATACTGTGAGCTTCCCGTGAGGGCGTTAAATAGTGTTGTTTTACCGCTGTTCGGATTTCCGGCAAGTGCTATTCTGATAGACATATATTCTCCTTTAAACTTAGACGGTGCTAACCGCCGTATTTGATTTCACTTAAAATAAGAATAAAAAAAGCCTATTCGACCAGCACGTATTTCGCATCTTCCTTGCGGAGCGAAAGCTCATAGCCCTTTACGGTCACTTCAATCGGATCGCCCAGCGGAGCAACCTTTCTCACCGTAACGGCAGTCCCCTTAGTAAGGCCCATATCCATCAGACGGCGCTTGATTGCGCCGGTGATTTCAACCTTTGTGATGGTTACGGTTTCACCCGGCTTTACAGCCTTTAAACTTCTCATACCCAAATCTCCTATACCATTATTCTATTAGCCATTGTTTTATCAATTGCTATTCTTGACTCTTTAACCATCACAATCATATTTCCGTTTATTTCGGAAATAACCGTGATTGTTTCGCCGACGACAAAACCGAGGCTTTCAAGAAACCTCTTAGTATCGTCACGGCCTGTAAGCTTTTTTATTTCAAAGGCTTTGCCTTTCTGAGCAGTAGTAATGGGCATATTTTTTCCTTTCCATCACATTATTATCATCTTTCTATCTAGTTATAGTTTAGCATGTCTAATTTCTGTTGTCAATAGCTAACTTGCAAAAAAATCGACATTTTCACTTAATATTTTTGTATATGATTACAGATAAATAACGCCTTTGCAAAATAATGCAAAGGCAAGTATACTAAAATCAACCAAGTCTTTTTACGCTGTCACGTTTGATAATTTTTCCTGTAACAAGAGTTCTGCCCGAGCGAAAGTCCTTATCCCTTATCTTTTTAATAATGATATTCACCGCCTCCGCCGACATTGTTCTGCTGTTGACGTCAACGGTTGTGATTGCGGGATTTGAAATTGTCGAATAAATATGATTGTCATAGCCGACAATGGAAATATCGTCGGGAACACGATAATCAAGCGATTTAAGGTAATTTATAAAATGATATGCGCTCTCGTCGCAGTTGCAGACAAACGCTGTCGGCAAAACCTCTGGAAGATTAAAGCTTTGAAAAATGCCCTGCTCATCGCTTCTGTCGTTTACTATCCATTGCTGACGAAGGGGGATTCCGTTTTCCAGAAGAGCCTTGTAAAAGCCGAGATAACGGTCCTGAATGCTTGAGGTAGAGGTAATATTTCCGAGAAAGCCGATGTTTCTGTGGCCGCAGGAAATGAGATAGCTTGTAAGCATATAAGAGCCGTAAAAGCTGTCGGACAAAACTGTGTCTGTGTCCTCACGGTTGCTGTAAAAATCGAGAAAAACCGTGGGAATCTCAGTCGCAATAATGCTTGCGGCATATTTATCGGAAAGCTGTCCCAGCACAATAACACCGTCAACCTTTTTATCAGTCACGGAGTTCGGCAGAATAACATTTTCCTCGTTATAGCTTGTGATAACCTCCAAAATTCCGTAATAGCTGTATTTCTGCAAAAGCTCTATCACATAGCGGTAAATTATCCAGTAAAAAGCGCTTGGATTGCTTATAAAATGCTTTGCAACAACGATTCCGATATTATAGCTAAACCCTTCCTTCTGGTTTTTCGTGCCGCTTATGCGATAGCCCATCTGTGCCGCTTTGATTTTAATTTTTTCCCTAAGCTCGTCGCTTACGCCCTCTTTATCTCCCAAAGCCTTCGAAACCGTAACCGTACTTACGTTAAGCTCCTTTGCGATACTGCTCATTGTTACGGCTTTTTTCATCATTTGTGTTTTCTCCAGTCTATATTTAGTTAAGTTACTTCTTAATTAATATTTTAAGTTATTTTTATGTGAATGTAAATTCGCAATTTGCACAAAAGAATATACAATTTATTGTGCAATTGTACAACTACATATTATCAGAAATATCGTCAGAGGAAAACTTCTTTTTTCTAAAATCAGGCAAAAGCCTGTTCACCAATATTGCGACACCTACGCCCGCAATCGTTTCGAGCATACGAAAAACCGCATATTCAACGCCACCGCTTTCGCTTCCGCCGGGTCTCCACGTCACCATAACCAAAACAATACACGAAATTCCGCAGGCGGCGGGGTGGTTAATTCTGTTGCATACGAAAAGCGATGCGCTTATGCCGAAAATAATCAAAATCAATAAAAAATAAACATTCTGGACTTCGACGTCAACAAGATAAATAAGTATGCCGATTGTTCCGCCGATTCCCGTTCCGAAAATGCGTGAAATCCCAAGCTTTACGGTCTTTTCAACGCTGTCCTGCATACATATAACAGCCGCAAAGCAAGCAATCAAGCCATAAGAGCCGGGAATAAGGCTTGAAATAAAAAGGCAGATTCCAACCGCAACAGCGGTTTTAATATTTCTCATGCCAACTAATGGAGTTGTCATAACTCACCTCACATTGATTAAAATTAAGTAAAACATTGACACGGTGTGATTTAAGCGAAAATTAATCGTTGTTAAGCAAATTTGTGCATTACTTATAAAATAATAACGTTTTTTTCATCATTTCTAACGTTGACAATAAACGGTTATTATTATAAAATTAGAACATGAATAAGTTTTTGCGAAAGGAAATTATATGGCAATTATAAATATGATGGAACAATTTGTCGATGAGAGAGTTCGTGATTTGCTTAAAAGCAATGCAAATGTAAGCGAAGAAGTTCTCGACGACATCATTAAAGCAATGGCTTTAAATACGCTTCCCGCAAAGTACGTAAGCACCAAAAACGGCGAAATTTTCGTCCGTGCAAAAACGCTTATGAATCAATATGCGGTCGATATTGACATCGCCGTCATAAAAGCAATGTCCAATGTTCTGGATAATCCGAACAAAAACCGTTCCTAGCTTCCGAGCCTTATCATTTCATCAATGCAAACACGGGCTTTTCGAATCGTTTCGGCGTCCATTTCAATCTCAAGCCCACCGGTACCGTTGATTGAATTGTAAACGTCTACAAGGGTTGTCGCCTTCATATTCGGGCAGATAAGCTCTTTGGAAAGATGATAAAATCGCTTGTTCCGGCATTTGTATGAAAGATGCTCTGCTATGCTGTTTTCCGTGCCGATAATAAACTCCTCCGCATCGGATTTAAGCGCAAAATCCATAATTCCCGAGGTCGAGCCGACATAATCCGCAAGCTCGCACACCTCCGGCTTACATTCCGGGTGAACAAGAAAAAGCGCCTTTGGGTGCGCCTCCTTTGCGGCAAGCGCCTGTGCCTTTGTTACCCTTGCATGAACAGGACAGCCGCCCATC
>CAZYRV010000018.1:22541-24527 GCA_964649485.1 uncultured Oscillospiraceae bacterium
GAAGCTGTTTTGCGACATAAGCGCCAAGGTTGCAATCGGGTATAAACAGTATATCCTTGTTTTCAATTTTACTTACTATCTGGACGGCTGACGAGGACGTCACACACACGTCGGTTACACATTTAAGCGACGCCGTCGTGTTTATATAGCTTACGACGGTGTATTCGGGATTTTTCTTCCGAAACGACTCGACAAGCTCCGGCTCGAACTGCTCTGCCATGGGACAGCCCGCCGTCGGATTCGCCAGAACAACACGCTTTTCAGGCGAAAGCATTTTCACCGTTTCCGCCATAAAATGCACGCCGCACATAAGTATATTTTTGTTCGGCACGCCAACCGCAAGCTTGCTCAGCTGAAAGCTGTCACCCGTCACGTCGGCAATCTCAAGGATTTCCGCCGCTTGATAGCTGTGCGCCAAAACAAAAAAATCTTTTTCCTTCTTTAATTTAAGGATTTCATCCTGCAATTCCCTGACCATGGCTTGTCTCCTTTTTCTCATCTCTGACTTCTTTGTATCATATATTATAACATTTTTCGACTTGGAAATCAACACATCGGCTGTTTTAATTTTACGTGAATATAACAAAAATGTTACTTTTCAAGCCCAGAAAAATCTCCCGCAACCGATTGTTTATTCGGCACGGGAGATTTTGCTTTTTCATTGCTTCGAAATATGCTCAAGCGCCCTGTCTGTGCTCCAGTAAAACATATCGTATTTAAACCGTTCTTTAAAGCCACAGCGTTCCATCATCTTTTCAACCGACGGCTGAACGCACGAAAAATACACCATTTTCCCTTGAGAAATAAGCTCGTTGCAATATTGCGCAAGCGCCTCAACCCCCGAAATATCAGCTACTCCAACTGCACGCATAGAAATAATCACTATGTACTTATCATCGAAATCGTGCTTTGTAGAGTCAAGCCGTGCCGCCGTGCCGAAATAAAGCGGTCCGGAAACATACACCACCGACACGTTTTTGACCTTTTCGTGGTTAATTCTGTCATTATCTATTCTTGTGGGGTCAATTTGCGCAACGTCAATTTGCATATCCGACACCTTAATCATAAACATAAGCACCGAAAAGCCGATTCCAATCAGGATTGCGATTGTTAAGTCAAAAACGACTGTCGCAATCATAGTGATGGTGAACTGAAAAATTGCCGTTTTGATTTTTTTACGAAAAATCGATTTTATCACGTGCCATTCGTTCATTCGCCAAGCCGTCACAATAAGCACTCCCGCAAGCGCCGAAAGCGGAATTTTTGACATAACCCCGCCAAGCGCAAACATCGAAAGCAAAAGAATTAACGAGTGAAAAACCGAGGTCAGCCTTGTCTGTCCGCCCGATTTTATGGCGACGCTTGTGCGGGCGATTGCCGCTGTTGCGGGAACACCGCCGAAAAACGGTATGACGGCATTGCCGATTCCCTGCGCAACAAGCTCTATGTCGGCATTAAATTTTTCGTTTTTCATTCTCGCCGCCGACGAACCGCATAAAAGCGACTCAATAAGCCCCAAAGCCGCAATGGAAATCGCAGGGGCAACAAGCTCTGAAATTGATTTAAGGTTAAGTGCGGAAATATCCAATCTGTTATCAAGAAGCAGTGTTTCGGGAATCTTTCCGACGACGCCGACGTCAAAATTGAAAATAAAATTCAGCGCCGTGGCAACAATTATCGCCGCAAGCGAACCGGGAACATAAGCGGAAAGCTTTTTCGGATAAACAAACATAAAAGCAATAACGCAAATTCCGATAATAAGCGCCGTCGGGTTCAGGCTTTGCGGCGACGTGAAATAGCTTCCTATTTTTTCAATTGCGGTAAGTCCCGTGCCTTTAAAGCCCGTAAGATTATCAATCTGCCCGAGGGCGATTATAATTGCGATTCCGCTTGTAAAGCCCGTGATAACAGGTGTCGGAATAAAGCTTACTATCTTTCCAAGCTTGAAAATCCCCGCAATAATGAGGATAATCCCCGAGATAAAGC
>CAZYRV010000018.1:24537-32350 GCA_964649485.1 uncultured Oscillospiraceae bacterium
GGTAAAAACGCCGTTTATGCCGTGCTGTGCCACGAGGGAAACGAGAATGGCGCTCATTGCGCCTGTCGGCCCGCTTATTTGATATGAAGCGCCCGAAAGCCCGCCGATTAAAATTCCCGCAAATATTGCCGTAACCATTCCCGCCGCAGCATCAGCGCCGGAGCTTATTCCGAAAGCAAGCGCAAGCGGCAGGGCGACTGCGGCAGTTGTTATTCCTGCAAGCAAATCCTTTACAAGCTTGCTTTTGCCATAGCCGCTGAATTCTTTTTTAAGCATTGCCGAGTATTTTTTTAAAAGCATAAAAAGTTTAACTCCCTATTTCTTTGTACGGTGATGCCTTATATACACGCAAAACGCAAGGCTTTACACCTTGCATTTTGAATTATGTCAACCTCAACAACTATACCACAAATGTGCTTAATTCTCAACGGCAGAATAGCTAAACTTTCTATTATTTTCCGCCTAAAAACAGTCATTTTTTCATATTATAAAACAGGCTTTTACTCGGAAACAATCTCAAAATGAGCAATAAAGCTTTGAAAATCGCCCCAAAGCTTCGGAACGTCAAAGCCGCTGTACATCAAAACCTCGGCGGAATAAACCTTTCCCGTTTGAGTATGTTTATAATACGCTTTCTCCTTAAGCCCCTTAAGCCGTACCCTGTGCAGAAAAACGGCGGGGCGGGTCAAAATCTGGACATACTCGAAAAGCGTTTCGCTTTTATCCTTGGCGACGAATTGCCACGCATCAAAGCGGGTGCTTTCAAAGGGGTTGCCGATACGATAGAAATCGCCCGTTCGGACAAGCGGATTATAGAGGTTAAATTCGTCAATCTGCTCTTTAATCGCATTTTTGTCCTCCTGCGAAAGCTTAGTTATGTCAAGCTCATAGCCGAAGGTTCCCACCATGGCGACATGGCCGCGCGTATTAAACGGCGTTATGCGCCCTATGCAATGATTCGGGCTTGCCGCAACATGAGCGCCCATTGTCGAGCAGGGATAGCACAAGGACGTGCCGTGCTGAATTTTCAGGCGCTCAATCGGGTCCGCATCGTCGCTTGTCCAAATCTGCGGCGAATAATAAAGCATTCCCGCATCATACCTTGCCCCGCCGCCCGAACAGTTTTCAAGCAGTAAATCGGGAAAATCAGAAATAAGCCTCTCCTGCATTTCATAAACCCCAAGAACGTATCTGTGCCAGATTTCACGCTGTCTTTCGGGCGGCAAAATCTCGTTTCCGACCTCGGAAAGCTGACGGTTCATGTCCCATTTTACATACTCGATATTCGCCGACTTTAAAATCTCATACATTCTGCCGTAAATATAATCACGCACTTCCTTGCGGGAATAATCAAGCACAAGCTGGCTTCTTGCCGTCGTGCGATAACGTCCGGGAATATGAATGCACCAATCGGGGTGGGCACGGTATAGGTCGCTGTCGGGGGAAACCATTTCCGACTCGAACCATATTCCGAATTTAAGCCCGAGCTTATTCACTTCATCAACAAGATATTTCAAGCCGCCTTTAAGCTTGTTTTCATTCACGAACCAGTCGCCGAGGCTGCTTAAATCGTTATCTCTCTTGCCGAACCAGCCGTCGTCCATAACAAGCATTTCAATACCGCAGTTTGCCGCTTCTCTTGCTATGTCAATAAGCTTTTCCGTATCAAAATCGAAATAGGTCGCCTCCCAGTTGTTAATCAAAATCGGGCGGCGAATATCCTTCCACTTCCCTCTAATTAAGTGTCCTCTCATGACATCGTGAAGATTTCTTGACATCTGCCCCATTCCCTGATGAGAATAGGTCATGATTACCTCAGGCGCTTGAAAATCCTCGTCCGGTTCAAGCCGCCATGAAAAATCATAAGGATTAATCCCGACGAAAACTCTTGTTTTTTCATACTGGTTCACCTCTGCGCCCGCAACAAAGCTTCCGCTGTAAACAAGGCTGAAGCCGTAAGCGTCGCCGTTATCCTCGTCGGCTTTTCTGTCAACAATGGCGATGAAATTGTTATGGGCATGACTTGTAGCACCGCGGCAGCTATCGACAAGCTGTTTGCCGAAATGAAGCGGCGCACGCTGGACGTGACGCTCTCTTGCCCATGTTCCGTTTAGCGTAATCATGTCATAGTCCATTCTGTCAAGCTCGACACAGCAGGAAAGCAAGCGGCGCAAATCCAGCCAATCCTTACCGCCGTTTTTGACGTAAACCGAGCGGGTGATCACGTCAATATTTTCGAAAACACTGTACAAAAGCGTTATTTCAAGCCCGTTTAACGGGTCAGCGCAATAGACCTCAAGGCTTGTCACGTCGTCCTCTCCGCCAAAGGTTGCGGGCAGACCGTCAAGCTTTTTCTTGCCCTTATAAATTTTATGAGATTTATAATAAACCTCGCAGGCAGACATACCGTTTTTATCCATAAGCTGTAAGCACGGCTCTCGGAAATCAGCGACTCCGCTTGTGGGGAACTCGATTGCGGCGCAGTCAAAGCTGTGCGGGCCCATTGCATCGTGGGTTGCGGGGACAAAAGGCTCGTCATTCGGGATTCTGAGCATATGGGTTATATCCGTTTCGGGGATTTTTCTGCCATAATAAAGATGAAGAAGGTTGTTTGAATCAGTCACATGAAAGGCATAGCTTGTGCTTGGAGTGTCAAGCTTAAAAATATGTTTGCTGTTATCGTATACAATAGGCATAGCATTTTTCCTCTTTTACTTAATAGTCGGCTTGTATAAGCTTATTTATCATACCATATAGCGAATAAAAAATCAATACATCTGCACTTTACATAAAAATTTAAAATATTAGAGCTAAATTTGTTGCAATTTTATGAACAAGATGTTATAATAAAAGTAATTCAGTTTGGTTTATCTTTGTTGACGATTGTGACAGGGAGGTATTATATGGCATTAAATTATAATACTCTGACAACTGAAGAGCTTATTCTCGAAATCAGACAGTTAAACCAAAAGTTCAATCTGATTACCGGTATCGGCTCGAACACCTATTTCACCTATGAGCTTGCCAATGACTGCATGAATTTTATGGTATACAGCAACTCGGAAAAAATTGTTGATAAGCGGATATGCCCTTTTACAGAGTACTTACAGAGCAACAGCAAAAACGAAAGCGAAGAGCTTTCCTATATCATTGAGTTTATTTCAAGCTTTAAAAGCGGCTTATTTGATTATGAAGATAATAATTCAAGCCGTGTTTTTGGCGGTGTAAGGGTTTATTCAACAGTTATTTCAGATGAAGACGGCACGCCGGCATCGGTTTTCGGCGCTCTTGTCCCGGAGGATTCCCGTCAATCGGGCAAAACGCTTGAAATCGTCGATAAAATTGTAAACCTTGACGACCTGACAGGACTTTACAACCTGAAAAGGTTCAATGAAATCGCATCAAATCTAATCAAGAAAAACCACGAAAAACAGTTTGCCGTCGTCTACTCCGATATAAATAACTTCAAATTTGTAAACGATGCCTTTGGTTTTCTTGAGGGCGACAGAATCTTAAAGGAATTTGCAAATACGCTTTTGGACGACCACGACAATATGTCGGTTGTGGGCAGAATAAATTCTGATAAATTCATCGCTCTTTATCCCTACACAAGCTCGCAAAAGCTTAAAGAACGGGTTATGGCAATAAACCACAGCTTTAAGCGCTCTCAACAGGAAATTATGCCGACAGGCAACATTAATATTATAAGCGGGGCGTGCATTGTAAACCCATACACAGGCGGAGTCACCGCCGCAATCGACAACGCAAACATTGCCCGCAAAAGCATCAAGGCGGCGGGGAAAACTGATTTTGTCCTCTATAACGACTATCTTGAAAGCCAGATTTTCAAGGAAATGGACATAACAACAAACATGGTTCAGGCGCTTGACGATCATGAATTCAGAATTTTCCTCCAGCCTAAAATTTCCTTCAAGGACAGCACGCTTATTGGTGCGGAGGCGCTTGTGCGCTGGTTCAGGGCTGACGGAACGATTGTTTCGCCCGGCGAATTTATTCCTGTTTTTGAGAAAAACGGCTTTATCACAAGCCTCGATTTTTACGTTTATGAAGAGGTTTGCCGCCTTATACGCAATTGGCTTGACACAGGAAGAAAAGCTGTTCCGATTTCAGTAAACGTTTCACGAGTACATATTCTTGACCCTGATTTCGCAAAAAAATTCAAGGCTATTATCGATGCGTATAAAATCCCGCCGGAGCTTATCGAGCTTGAGCTTACCGAAAGCATCTTTTTAAACACAGTTGACGAGGCTGTTTGGCTTATGGAGCAGTTTAAATCATACGGCTTTTCGATTTCGATTGACGACTTCGGCTCTGGCTATTCCTCGCTTAATCTGCTTAAAGAGCTGCCCGCGGACGTGATTAAAATTGACAAGGGCTTTTTCCGCAAAGACAAGCTTCTTGAAAAGGATAAAATCATCGTTTCAAGCGTGGTAAACCTTGCGAAAAATCTTCATATGCTTGTGCTTTGCGAGGGTGTCGAAACCGAAAATCAGGCTCACTTCCTCAGAAGCATCGATTGCGACATAGCGCAGGGCTATCTTTATTCAAAGCCGATTCCTATCTGCGACTATGAAGAAAAATATTCTATTTAATCCGGAGGGATAGTATGTTGGATCTGCCTGTGCCGTCACAGGTCAAAGAAGCGATTTCCGTCCTTGAAAGAGAGGGCTTTAAAGCTTACATTGTCGGCGCCTGTGTGCGAGAGCTTCTTATGGGCGGCTCGCCTGTCGATTATGACATAATCACAAATGCCGACGTAGAAGCAATACAATAGGCCTTCCGCCGCTATCGAGTTTCGGCGGCAAAGGCGGCAATCGGCGACATATTCGTAACCGTCGTTGGCATGACAATACTTGTTTCCCCTTACAGGCGCTCGATAATCGGGAAAAGAGTTGTGTATGCCGACGATATACTTGTTGATTTAATCCGCAGAGGCTTTACGTTAAACGCAATCGCCTACAACCCACGAAAAGGCTTGATAGACCCGTTTAACGGCGCTTTAAGCATCAAAAACGACACGGCTGTTGTTGCGGCAATCGGCGGTGAGCTTGCGGAAAGAGCAGGCTTCAGCGAAAACTCATGCTTTTCCGAAAATCCACGGCGCATTTTCGAGGCGCTTAAATATGTCGCCCGTGACAACTATACAATCGAGCCGCATACAAAAGAGCTTATAAACCAGAACATAAATGTGCTTGATTATGAGGACAAAAGGCTTATCAAGGCAGAGCTTTCTAAAATTCTATTAGGCAGGTACGCAGCAAAAGCGCTTGAGGAAAACTCAAATGTTTTTGCAAAGCTTTTCCCTGCCTTTGAAAAAACAATCGGCTTTGACCAAAAAAGCAAAAACCACGAATACGACCTTTGGACGCATACGGCAAAGGCCGTAGGTGCGGCATCGCCTGTGCTTGAGGTGCGTTATGCTTTGCTTTTCCATGATGTTGGAAAGCCCGATTGTTTTTCGCTTACGCCAAGCGGTGAGGGCAGATATATCGGGCATGAAGAACGAAGCTCGCTTCTTGCCGAGGAAGCGCTTAGGCTTTTAGGCCACGAGAGAAAATTTATCAATGAGGTTTCTGCGCTTATAAAGGCTCATCATCTTGAAATTGACGATAATCCGCCGGAAATAAAGCGGATTTTACGTTATTTCGGAGAGGATTTTACAAGAAAGCTTGTTCAGCTTCAAATCGGCGATAACCGCGGCAAAAGCGAAAGAGGCTCGACACGGACAGAACCGCTTAGAGATGCGCTCAACACGCTTAATAACGTGATTGCTTCCAAAGAATGTTATGACACAAATATGCTTGCAATAACAGCGAATGATCTGGTTCGTGCACGGCTTGTAAAGCCCGAAAACGCCGACGCTCTGGTCGAGCTTTTGCTTCAGAGGGTAATAGATTTTCCCGCAATGAATGCTCGGTCATTGCTCTTGGAAATGGCAAAAAAGGCGGTTTCACCGCAAAAATAAAGGAGAAAAAATGCTGTACACCGTTTCGATAGACGAAATATTAGAGCTTAACAGGCTTCTTAAAAAAACTGGGCTTAAGGCGGGCTTTTGCGATGCCTGCGGAGGGCAGTCATTCAAAATCAAAACAATCGGCGAGAATCCGTCAATTGAGGAATTTACGAAAATTATTTCTGATTTCTTCAACAAAAAGGGCGCAGTTGTACACTTATATGAAAACGACTGTTTTTTCACAGTAGAAAAGAGGAAATAATGAACAAAAGAATTTTTATTGCGGCGGGGCTTTCTTCCCTGCTTTTATCGTCGTGCTCTGCCGCTTCTCAAAGCTCACAGCCCGACGAAACAACGGCTTCGACAACCACAGCCGCTTCAACAACAGAAGCGACAACAATTGTTGACGTGACAGATGCTCCCGAAACAGCGGCGACGACGGTTGTTGACGTGACAGATGCTCCCGAAACGGCGGCGACGACGGTTGTTGACGTGACAGATGCCCCCGAAACAGCGGCGACTACGGCTGCGGAAACAGATGCACCGCAGGCAGAACGGACTGATGTACAAAAGCTTTTAGATGCGGCGCTTAATTCAACAGAATTTCCCATTATGATGATGGAGGGAACGGACAGGGCGGAAAATCTCGAATATTTAGGAGTCGATGAAAGCCTTGTTGAGGACTATGCCTTTTCACAGTGCGGAATAACCACAAGCATAAGCGAGGTTGTAATAATCAAAGCAAAATCCGGAAGCGAAAAGGAAGTCAAAGAACAGCTTCAAGCGCATAAGCAAGCCCTTATCGACACCTATGCGTGGTATCCCGCTCAGATTGAGGAAGCAAACAACACCGTCGTCGGCACAAAGGATTCGTACGTATTTTTGGTTTGCCATACAGAACCGGACGATGCCGTTGATGCTATCAAAGATGAAATCAAAAAACTTGCATAAATTTTAACGCTTAAATTTGTATGTTTTGCTTGGATTAGTTTGCTTGAAAATCGCTTTTTAATGTGCTATAATTAAAATAATACTAGAATTTAAGTAATAATTAAGCTAAATTCATAAAACAGCTTTGGAGGTAATTATGACCGCAGTAACCGAAACAAGCCAAGCAAAAAAATCCTTTGCAAAAACTCCCGAGGAATTACAATCAAGTCGGGCAAAAACGCTTGGCTTCGCCATAATCGCCATAACCGTCGTCGAGGCTGTTCTTGCGTTTTTCGTGTTTTTCAAGCCGCTTTTTATTAATCCCGTCTATCAGATGGCGCAAAGCCTTACAGAGGGCGGAAATTCGGCAACTGTCGTACTGTTTAAAGGAATGGGACAAAGCATCGACGATGCGGGAAATACCATAATTAACCTCGGACTTTCCCCGACATTAATAAACATTGCTGTGATTTACCTGTTTTTTGCGGTTTTGCCGATAATCCTTGCATTCCCGCTTATGAAAAGGCACTCGTTTGCGGTTTCATTTTTCGAAAGCTTTTATATTGTAAAGGCATTGCTTGCATCAGCCGCCTTTGTCCTGCCCTATCAAGCACTTAAAACCGCTTCCCTGCTTAGTTTCTCAGCAATTATTTTCGCAATAAGCGGCTTTTTGGTCTGGTATTTTTTCCGTTGGAGGCTGAATGAAGCAATGGACGAGCTTCATTGCTCTGACGACGAGCGGCTCAGAACCAAAGCAAAAATCAAGCTTTCAATCCCCGTCTTTGCCTTATCAGGCGCATTTATCGCACTTCATACAATTCTCGCCCAGCACACTGGCTATGCCACGTCGCTTTTTCTGGGCTGGGAAAGCACCGAAGTTTTACAAGGCTTTACTTATCTTATAATATT
>CAZYRV010000019.1:0-495 GCA_964649485.1 uncultured Oscillospiraceae bacterium
TGCCTACTTTGACAAATGCAGCTCGCTCTGGCGTGAGAAAGCTGGCCGGACGAGATTTAATCGCTCGGTCCAGACCTTCCCGAACAATCCGGTTACGCACCACCGGATCACCCAGAGTCAGGTTTTGTTTTTCTTCAGCAGGGGTCAAACGGGCAGGAACGATATCCAGCAGCGTAACCGGAACACCTGTATTCGCCAGGTGCGCGGCAATTGCCGCCCCCATCGTCCCCGCTCCAATCACCACCGCTCGATGGATCTTGTAGGCCATGTTTCCTCCTTTTCAATTAATTCCCCTCACCAGGATCAGTGCGCCTCCCTGAACATCGGGCAGGGCACGGCAAATTCACTAGATCGAAAAGCCTATTCCTTCTTCATTACCTGATGGAGGGGTGACCAGGACCTTATCCACCCGCATCCCATCCATATCCATAACTTCATATTTGACGTCATTCAGATCAAAGGTATCGCCGCTGATGGGGATCCGCCCCAATTCGG
>CAZYRV010000019.1:620-9068 GCA_964649485.1 uncultured Oscillospiraceae bacterium
GCAGGATCTCAGCCTCGTCCCCTGACCCAGCCATTGGCATATCCCCTACGATCGCTTCCAGAACATCCATGATCGTCACCAGGCCCTGCAGGCCGCCAAACTCATCGATCACCAGGGCGATATGGATACCACTTTCGCGAAATCTTTCTAACACTTGTAAGGCAGGCAAGCTTTCCGGAACAAACTGCGCCAGCTTGATCGCTCCGGCTACATCCAGGTGTTCGCTGGCCAGGGATTGAGCCAACAGGTCTTTCGCCTGGACAATCCCTTCTACATGGTCCAGATTCCCCCTGGCAACAGGGAGATTGGAAAATGGACTGCGGAATACCGTTTTGTCAGTCGGGTTTGGTGCTTGGCGGAATGGTTTCGGGCTGTCCGCTTAACAATCTTATTCCCGAATGGAACGACCTTATTTTTAATAAGCAGTGGGATTATGCCCTGAGCAGGCTTCTCTACACGAACAGTTTTCCCGAGTTTACGGGCAGAGTCTGCCCCGCCCCGTGCGAGCACGCCTGCACCTGTGCGCTGAACGGCGACGCTGTTTCCATCAAGGAAAACGAGCTTTCAATAATCGAACGTGCCTTTGACGAAGGGCTTATCGAGCCTGTTGTTCCCAAGGTGAGAACAGGCAGAACGGTTGCGATAATCGGCTCTGGCCCCGCAGGGCTTGCCGCCGCCTCACAGCTTAACCGCCGTGGGCATAAGGTAATAGTTTTCGAGCGCTCTGACAGGGTCGGCGGGCTTTTAATGTACGGCATACCGAATATGAAGCTTGAAAAGCAGATTATCGAGCGCCGAGTCGAGCTTATGAAGCGTGAGGGTGTTGTTTTCCGAACGGGAATCGATGTCGGAAAGGACATAAGCGGAGATGAAATCAAAAACGGCTTTGATGCGGTTTTGCTTGCCGTGGGTGCATCGAATCCACGCAACATAACCGCCGCCGGCAGAGATGCACAGGGCATTTATTATGCGGTCGATTTTCTTAAGCAGACGACAAAAAGCCTTTTAGACAGCGGGCTTGCCGATGATGCCTATGTTTCGGCAAAGGGTAAGGACGTTGTGGTAATCGGCGGCGGCGACACAGGAAACGACTGTGTCGGCACGTCAATCCGCCACGGCTGTAAATCGGTTACACAGCTTGAGATGATGCCTATGCCGCCGCTTTCGAGGACGGCGAATAATACTTGGCCGGAATGGGCGAAAACGCTTAAAACCGACTATGGACAGGAAGAAGCGATTGCTGTTTTCGGCAAAGACCCACGTGTTTTTGAAACAACCGTAAAAGAGTTCGTCAAGGACAAGGACGGCAGACTTTCTGCTGTAAAGACGGTTGAGGTAGGCTTTGTAAATGAGGGCGGAAAGCGAGTTCTTAAGGAAAAGGCGGGCAGTGAAAAGGAAATTCCCGCACAGCTTGCGCTTATTGCGGCGGGCTTTTTAGGCACAGAGCAATATGTCGCAAAAGCCTTCGGAGCAGAGCTTGACAGCAGAACGAACGTTGCTGCTGACGGCTTTAAAACGGCTTTATCAAACGTTTTTGCCGCAGGCGACACAAGGAGAGGACAGTCGCTTGTCGTGTGGGCAATCCGTGAGGGGCGTGATGCGGCAAGAGAAATTGACAGGTTTTTGATGGGATACAGCAACTTATAATCGGAGGTCAAAGCAGACTCATACAGAGCCTGCTTTGCTTTTGAATTAATTGTAAGCACTCTGAAGCTTGATTAAAAGTGCTTTGAAAATCGAGTAAAATGGCTTTTGCAGGCTTTTCGCCAAGCATTTCAATTAATTATTCGACAAAATTGAAGCATTTAAAATTAATACTTGCAAAATCCAACATGATGTGATATACTTTCATTAATTATAAAGAAGGCGGTAAAAACATATGAAAAAGTTTAAAAAATTGCTTGCTCTTTTGCTTGCGGGGACAACGCTTCTTTCGGCTTGCGGCAACGATTCCGAAAAAAAGACGGCATACCTTGTTGAGGACGGAAAGCTTAAGGTTGGGCTTGAATGCGCCTACGCACCGTTTAACTGGACGCAGCTTACCGACGAAAACGGCGCTGTGCCTATTTCGGGAACAAAGGAATATGCCGGAGGCTATGACGTGCAGATTGCAAAGCGGGTCGCAGAGGGCATGGGGCTTGAGCTTGAGATTATAAAAACAGAGTGGTCGGGCTTGCCTTTGTCGGTTCAGTCAGGGCTTATAGACGTAATAATTGCGGGTATGTCGCCGACGGCAGAGCGCAAAGAACAGATTGATTTTACTGATAATTATTACACCTCCGACCTTGTCGTCGTTGTTAAAAAGGACTCTAAATATGCTTCCGCAACGTCGCTTGCTGATTTTGCGGGCGCAAAAATCGTTGCACAGCAGGGCACGCTTCATGTCAAGGTTGTAAGCCAGATTCCCGATGTGCAGGAGCAGACACCGATGATTGACTTTTCCGCAATGAGAATTGCTCTTGATTCGGGTATAATCGACGGCTATGTTTCAGAGCGCCCGGAGGGCTTGAGCGCAAGCAGGGCGAAGGATAGCTTTACCTTTGTTTCGTTTGAGGACGGAAAGGGCTTTGACGTAAGCCAAGATGATATTTTCATTTCGGCGGGCATCAAAAAGGGCAACACAGAGCTTGCCGAGAAAATTAATGCAGAGCTTGCGAAAATCACCGAGGAAGACCGTGCGAAAATCATGGACGACGCAATTGCAAACCAGCCGCAGGAATAATCTCGTAAATTCGCCCCGAACGGGCATAAAAGGAATGGATAAATGGAATTTTTTAATCAGGTAATAGGTCTTGTTGACACTTACTGGGAAATGCTTTTGCGCGGCACGGGAATGACCCTGCTTATTTCCCTTACAGGAACGGTTGCGGGCTTTATAATCGGCTTGCTTGTCGGGGTTGTGAGGACAATTCCAAAGCGGGGAAATCCTATAAAAAAAGCGTTTCTTTCTGTTATAAACGTGATTTTGTCGATTTATATAGAGGTTTTCCGTGGCACACCAATGATGGTTCAGGCAATGGTAATATTTTACGGATACGCCTACATGACGCAGTCGTCGCTTAACCCTGTTTTTGCGGGAATACTTATTGTTTCGATAAACACGGGCGCTTATATGGCTGAAATTGTAAGAGGCGGAATCATTTCCGTTGACAGCGGACAGTTTGAGGCGGCACAGGCAATCGGCATGGGACACGGAAAAACCATGCTTTATATCGTGCTTCCGCAGGTTATACGAAATATTCTTCCCGCAACGGGAAATGAGTTCGTAATCAACATCAAGGACACGTCTGTACTTAATGTTATCTCCATATCAGAGCTTTTCTTCCAGACAAGGTCTATCACAAGCACGAACCTTATGTACTTCCAGTCGTTTTTGGTTACGTGCGTTATTTACCTTATACTTACATTTACAATTACCCGATTGCTCAGGCTTCTTGAGAAAAAGCTTGACGGGCCCAAGAATTTTTCGCTTTCCGTCGGCGGAAACGGTAATCTGATTCCGGTTAAGGGAGGCGAGCACAATGGATAACGAGCAGAAGGTCGTCGAGGTCGTCCACTTAAGCAAAAGCTTTGGCGATCATGAGGTTTTGAAGGATATTGATTTCAATGTGAATAAAGGCGAGGTCGTCTGTATAATCGGCTCAAGCGGAAGCGGTAAATCAACGCTTTTGCGCTGTATAAACCTGCTTGAAACGCCGACAAGCGGACAGATTATTTACCACGGGCAGGACGTTTTGCACGAGAAAATCAATCTTTCGTCATATCGTGCGAAAATGGGAATGGTTTTCCAGCAGTTTAATTTGTTTAACAATTTAAATGCTCTCGATAACTGCACCGTCGGGCAAATCCGTGTTTTGGGGAGAAGCAAAGCGGAGGCGCAGAAGGTTGCGCTTGAATATCTGGAAATGGTTGGCATGAGCCAGTATGTCAAGGCTCGTCCGTCACAGCTTTCGGGCGGGCAAAAGCAAAGAATCGCAATCGCCCGTGCCTTGTCAATGAACCCTGATGCTTTGCTTTTTGACGAACCGACGTCGGCGCTTGACCCTGAAATGGTCGGCGAGGTTTTAAAGGTTATGAAGGACCTTGCGCAAAAGGGCATGACAATGATTGTCGTCACGCACGAGATGGAATTTGCGCGTGAAATTTCTGTCAGAACGGTTTTCATGGACGGCGGAATCATTCTCGAGGAGGGCAAGCCGTCAGAGCTTTTCATAAGCCCCAAGCACGAGCGTACAAGAGAGTTTTTAAAACGGACGCTTGATAAGGCAATATAATTTGTTAAATTTTAAAAAATGACTTGATTTTATTAATGACATTGTGTTATAATATATTGTGGAATTGTCTGGAAAAGCTATTATAGTTCAAAGTATAACCTTTAAGGAAGAAAATATGATAAGAAGCATGACGGGCTTTGGCAGAGCCCATGAAATAATCGACGGACGGGAAATTCTTGTTGAAATTCGCTCGGTAAACCATAGATATTATGAATTTAACGCAAAGCTTCCCCGTGCCTATATGTATCTTGAGGACAAGCTTAAGTCGCTTTTGCAGGGGAAAATCACCCGTGGCAAGGTTGAGGTAAGCGTTTCGGTTTATTCCGTTTGCGGCAAAGAAGCTGAGGTCACCGTAAACAAAAACGTTATCGAGGGCTATATTTCCGCCGTGCGAAGCGTCAAGGACGAGTTCAAGCTTACGGACGACCTTTCGCTTTCGCATATTCTCACTCTCCCTGATGCGTTTAACGTGCTTAAGCCTGATGCTGATGAGGAAGAAATCTGGGCTTGTGTTTCGCAGACTGCAACGGTTGCGCTTGATAAATTTGTTATTATGCGTGAAAACGAGGGCGTTCGTATGCGTGACGATATTTTGTCACGGCTTGAGTTAATCGAAAACCATGTCGCCGAAATTGAGGTTTTGTCGCCCGCAAACGTTGCCGAATACCGAAGCAGACTTTACGAGCGAATCAAGGAGGTTATCGCCTCCGCAACCGTTGACGAGCAGAGAATACTCACCGAGGCGGCGATTTTCGCCGAGAAAACGGCGGTTGATGAGGAAACAGTCCGGCTTAAAAGCCATATTGCGCAATTCCGCCAGATGATAAGCGGAAGCGAATCCGTCGGAAGAAAGCTTGACTTTCTTGTGCAGGAGCTTAACCGTGAGGCAAACACAATCGGCTCTAAGGCGCAGGATTTGGAGATAACACGCAGGGTTGTTGACATCAAAAGCGAGATCGAAAAAATCCGAGAACAAATTCAGAATATTGAATAAAAACAAACCGTCTGTCGTAAAAACAGACGGTTTTTAATATGCAATCAGTATATTTTTGAAATAATATTACTAAAAGGCGATTACAACACCCTTGTCGTCGGCATAAAGGCTGCTTAAGCCGCCTGTCGGTACGATGAAAATCTCTTTGAAATTAAAGCGCTCACGGACTGCTTCGGCAATTTTTTCGGCTAAATCGGGGTTTCCGCAGTGGGAAATGACAAGCCTTTCGGTTTCCTTTCCGCTTTCGTGAATGAGGTCGAGCATATTTTTAATCGTCTGCTTGACACCCCTTGCTTTTTTGAAAAGAGCAATTCCGCCGTCGCCGTCAGCGCCCATGATAAGCTTTATATCAAGCACTTGAATAAGCTTGCCGACGAGCTTGTTCATGCGTCCGTTTTTCTGAAGATTATCATAGTTTTCAAGCACAAAATAGGTTTTCATATTGTCGATAAATGACTCTATGCCTGCTTTTACGCTTTCGATTGCGTTGTTTTCGGAGAGCATTTCGTGAAGCTTGAGCGCAATAAGCGTTTGCCCTGCGGAAGCGCTTTTCGAGTCGATTATATGAGCATCGACCTCGCCCTCCTCCTCGGCGATATGCCTTGCGGTAACCGCACTGTTGTACGAGCCGGAAAGCTTTTTCGAAAGGGTAACAATAATGGATTTACCCGCATTTTTCATTGCTTCTTTATAGGCGAAAGGCGACGGCGACGCAGAGCCGACCTTTTCCGTGCAAGCCTTCATTTCGCTCATGAAATTGTCCATATTAAGCTCGTCGTCGTCAATAAATTCCTTGCCGCCAACCATCATTGAAAGGGGAACAGAATTTATTTCAAGCCTTTTTCTAAGCTCTATCGGCATATCACAGCAGCTGTCAACGATTATTTTATATTTCATAATGATACCTCCGTTATAACGGGTTTTGTTTGTTATAACAAATATATATCATTATTATTTATGGATTTCATTAAAGTTGTTATTGAAATGTTAAACTTTAAGCCGAACAGTAAAAATCGAGCCTTTTCCAAGAACGCTGTCAACACTTATGCTGCCACGGACGACTTCAATTACTTTTTTTACAAGTGAAAGCCCAAGCCCGTTCCCTTCGACAGAACGTGACGTGTCGCCTTGATAGAATTTATCGAAAATCCGTGCTTTTGTTTCTTTGTCAATGCCACAGCCGCTGTCCTCGACGGCGACGTAAATATATTCGCCGTTCAGGCGGGAGGTAATGCTTATTCTGCCGCCGTTTCCGGTGAATTTGATTGCGTTTGAGATGAGGTTGTTCCAGACAATTTCCAAAAGCGAAGCGTCATAATTCACAACGACGTCCTGCACATCAATTTTAAAATCAATATTTTTCCTTTGCCATAAATCGACATAGTTAAGCGCACATTGGCGAAGCTGTTCGCCAAGCTGATACGGCTGTGGGGTGGGGTATATTTCCTGATTTTCAAGCTTTGAAAGCTTGAGAATATTGCCGACCATGTCGGAAAGCCTTGTCGTCGCAGAAATAATTGTGTCGGCGTATTCGTCCCGCTGTTTGTCGGTTAAATCGTGGTCTTTAAGCGCCTTTGTATAGCTTTGAATGACGGAAAGCGGCGATTTTATCTCGTGGGAAACGTTTGAAATAAAGTTGCTTTTAAACATTTCAACGCTTGAAAGCTCTTCCGCCATTTTGTTGAAATCCTCAACCAAAACTTCGATTTCGTCTTTTTTTCCGTCCTTACGAAACGGCATTACCCTTACGGAAAAATCGCCTTTTGCAATTTCCCGTGCGGCTTTCGCAATAAACTCAAGCGGCTTGCCATAGAAAAATTTTTTGCTTATCCCCAAAAGCAGAGTGATAATCAGCCCTGTGACTATTATATAGTAAGTCAAAACGCCGATAAGCGACGGACTTTCGCCCAGCCATTGCCCCAGAATAATCGCTTGACCGACGGTAAGGAGATAGATTATTGTAAAAATTGACAAAAACATAGGGAACGAAATAATGCTTGTGTTTATACGCTCGTCTTTTTCACGTTTTCCAAGCATTATGGGCTTGATTGCTTCTTTTAAGTCTTTTTTCAAGTCTTTTTTTATATCCATTATTTTATTACCGCCTTATATCCAAAGCCATGAACTGTAATTATTTCAAAATCATTGCAATTCGAAAACTTGTTCCTGAGCTTTGTAATGTATACGTCAACCGTTCTGAGTCCTGTTTCGCTTTCAAGCCCCCAATATTCGTCGATAAGCTCGCTTCGGGTAAAGATTTTTTTCGGATAAGACAAAAGCTTGAACAGGACGTTAAATTCTCTGGGGAGAAGCGGGATTTCCTCCCCGTCAACGTAAGCCGTCATCTCGTCTTTGACCAAAACAAGGCTTCCGATTGTAAGCTTGTTGTCGTTTGAAAGGTTCATTCGCCTAAGCAGAGCGCCGACACGCAAAATAAGCTCGTCCATGTCCACGGGCTTTACCATATAGTCGTCAACGCCGATTCTGAAGCCCTTTTGCTTTGATGCAAAATCGTCAAGCGCTGAAATGAACAAAATAGGAATCAGACTGTTCTGCGCCCTGATGGTTTTTGCAAAGTCAAAGCCGTCCTCGCCGGGCATCATTATGTCGGAAATAATCAAATGATATGTCGTTGAAAAAAGCAAATCATAGGCTTCCGCAGGGCTTGAACAGCCCTGAGCGTGATAGTTGTGCTTTGAGAGATAGGTGCAGATTATTTGGTTAAGCTTTAAATCGTCCTCAACAACCAGAATGTTAATCATTTCAAGCTCCTTTTGTTATGGATTAATTCTATTATACTTTTTTGCGGTGTTAATATCAAGTCTTTGACTAATTCTTTATTGATTTTAACACATAAAAGTGATAATATAAAGAAAACGGCAATAAAGAGGTAAGAAAATGACGCATTATTTAAAGGAATACATAAAAAACATAACCGCCGCAATCGACGGGGCGGGTAAGGGCGATTTTGAAAGGCTTATGCGGCTTCATCTTGATAAAATTTCCTTTTTTCAGCACGAGCGTCTTGTTCATTTGATTGTCATGGCGCTTTTTGCTGTTTTGTTTATCACAAGCTTTCTTGCGGCGATAATTTCTAAAGAATTAAGCGTTTTGATACTTTCGGCGCTTTTTCTCGTGCTTTTGATTCCTTATATCAAGCATTATTATTTCCTTGAGAAC
>CAZYRV010000019.1:9078-23033 GCA_964649485.1 uncultured Oscillospiraceae bacterium
GTCCAGTCGCTGTACAGGCTTTATGACAAGCTTTATGAAAAGGCGGCGGCAAATATGCCCGAAAGCAATACAAAGCTTTAAATTAACACATAATTGTCACCTTGATTATCGAATATAGTTGACAAAGCGCCTTCCGAATGGTAAAATGAGATTGTGCATAAACAAACGGAGGTTGAATTTGAAAAACAAGGTGCTTGACATACTATTCCAAAACAAAGGGAAAACGGTTACCGGCGGGGATATTGCGGCAATTCTCGGAGTGTCGAGAAACACGGTTTGGAAGTCGGTGAATGCGCTTAAGGCTGACGGCTTTGACATAACCTCTTTTCCGAACAGCGGCTATTGCCTTTCTCAAGACGACGACAGCCTTGCAGAGGCTGAGATCAGGCGATTTCTGACGGCGAAAGCCTTTGGCTCTGAAATTGAAATTGCCGCCGAAATCGACTCGACCAATGCCGAGCTTAAGCGGCGGACGGAACCGATGGCTGACGGGTTTGTTCTTGTGGCGAACAGGCAGACCGGCGGAAAGGGAAGGCTTGGGCGCACATTTTCGTCGGAAAAAGGGCAGGGAATATACATGAGCGTTGCGCTTAAGCCGCTTCTTCCGATAGAGCAAACCCAGCACATTACCATTTGCGCCGCCGTCGCCGTTTGCAACGCAATCGAAGCCGTTTGCGGCTTTAGTCCGCAGGTAAAATGGGTAAACGACATTTACTATCAAGGGAAAAAGCTTTGCGGAATCCTCACGGAAGCGGTTATCGGCGCAGAATTAGGCAAAATAAGCCTCCTTGTTTTGGGAATAGGCTTGAACACAGGGAAAATTCCGTCCGAATTTAATGATATTGCGGGGTCAGTTGCTGATTTCTGCGATAAAAAGGGCTTGCGAAACCGCTTGATTGCCGAAATTTTAAACAATCTTGAGGCTGAATATTCAAAGCTCGGCTCAAAAAAAGGCTTTGCGGAAATAATCGGGAGCTATCGCAAAAAGCAGTTTATTTTCGGCAAAAAAGTTATCGTCAACAACTTTACCTCAACCTATGAGGCGACCGCCCTTGATATTGACAGCGAGGGTAGGCTCTTGATAAACGCTGACGGCAAGCTTCAAAGGCTTGGTGCGGGTGAAGTTTCGCTTAAGGTTTTGGAGGACTTATGAAAAAATTTCTGACAATAAAAGAGCTTTGCGTTTGCGCAATTTTCGTTGCAATCACAGCAATTCTTGCCCAAATCACGATAAATTTGCCGTCAATTGTACCGATTTCGCTTGGAAATCTTGCCGCAATAATCACGGGGATTTTGCTTTCACCGAAATGCGCCGTTGTTTCGCAGGCGGTTTTTGTGCTTATGGGAACTTTAGGCTTGCCTGTTTTTGCGGGCTTTAAAAGCGGGCTTGCGCACACGGGCGGCTATCTTTTGGGCTATCCTATTGTTGCTTTTATCATTGCTTTTACGGCGCAGACGCTTGAAAAGCGCTATTCCGCTTTGAAATATCCCGTAAGGCTTGCGATTATGACGGCAAGCAGCATTTTTGCGACAGCCGTTCTTTACACTATTGGCACTTTATGGTATGCTTTGTATTTGGGAGTAACCGTTTCTGCCGCACTTACGACTACTGTTATCCCGTTTATTCCCTTTGATTTAATAAAAATCGGCTTTGCAATGGCGGCAATTTATCCCGCACGGAAAAGAATTACAAAAGCTTATGCATAAATTGCAACAAACCTTCTTGTTTTTGACACTGTACTGTTGAAATGAAAAGGAGGTTTTTATGCGTAAAAAATTATTATCAGGCATTGCCTTTGTTTTAGCGCTTAGTCTTGCGGCGGCAGGCTGTGAGGCAAAGACGGAAAGCGCCGCTTTGACAAGCGGAACTAAAGCCGCAGATGTTGATTCAACAAGTGGAACTAAAGCAACCGAGGCTGATTCGACAAGCGAAACTAAAGCTATTGACACTGCTTCTACTAAGGAAGCGACGGCGAAAACGGAGGAAAAGGCGCTTGAGCCTAAAGAACTAAATGAAGCTGTCAACCTTATGGACGGCATTTCCGCTGATGCAGGCGAAAAAAAGTCGCTTGGCAAGAATTTCATAACTCCCGCCGCTGATTTTTCGATTAAGCTTTTTCAGCAAAGCGTTGAAAAGGACAAAAATTCGATGATTTCGCCGCTTTCGGTCATGCTTGCGCTTTCTATGACGGCAAACGGCGCAAAAAACGAAACCCTTGCCGAGATGGAAAAAACCCTCGGCGGCAAAAACGACATTTCCAAGCTTAATCAATATCTTTATTCTTTATCGGAGGGCCTTGCTTCTGACGACGAAAAATGCAAGCTTAGCATTGCAAACTCCATTTGGTTCAGAGATGAGGATTTAACTGTTAATGATGATTTTCTTGAAACAAATGCGAAATATTATGATTCTGCAATTTATAAGCTTAAATTTGACGATAAGGCTAAGGATACGATAAACGCTTGGGTTTATAACAATACGGACGGAATGATAGATAAAATTATAGATGGAATAAACCCCGATGCCGCCGTGTATCTGATTAATGCGATTGCCTTTGATTCAGATTGGGAAAAGATTTACAAGGAAACGAGCGTATATGATGGGTATTTCACGGATTTAAACGGCGACACGAAAACCGTTTCGATGATGAACAGCGAGGAATACCGATATATCGACGACGGCAAGGCGACGGGCTTTATAAAGCCTTATGCGGGCGGGAAATTCAGCTTTGTTGCGCTTTTGCCGAATGAGGGAACAAGCGTTGACGACTATATCGCTTCAATGACGGGCGACGGCTTTGTGGAAATGGTTCGTGATGCAGAGTGGGATACGGTTATCACAACAATGCCTAAATTCAAGTCAGAATATGGGCTTGTGATGAACGATGCGCTTAATAATCTTGGCATAAAACAAGCCTTTGACGATAGTGAAGCTGACTTTACAGGAATGGCAAGGTCGCCGCGGGGCAATATTTTTATAAATCAGGTAATTCACAAAACCTTTATTGAGGTGAACGAGCGTGGTACAAAGGCAAGCGCTGTCACGGCGGTTGAGATGACTGACGAGTGTGTGTCGGAAGAACTAAAGTATGTTATACTTGACAGGCCTTTTGTTTATGCGATTGTTGACAACGACACGAATTTGCCGATATTTATAGGAACGGTTCTTGAAGTAGAGCAATAATCGGTGCAACAAAACATCGCTTAATCAACACCTTATGTGCAAATGCAAAGGAGGCTTTTATGCTTACACAAAAAAGGCTGTTTTCGGGGATTTCACTTGCGCTTGCGGCGACTCTTTGCCTTGGCGCATCAAGCTGTAACGCTACGTTAAAGGAAGCTGATTTGATGAACGGAGTTGTTTTTAAAAGCGCTGAGGGCAAGTTGCTTGACGATAAATTTGTAAAGCCCGCCGCCGATTTTTCGGTTAAGCTGTTTCAGCAAAGCATAGATAAGGACGCAAATTCTATGGTTTCGCCGCTGTCCGTCATGCTTGCGCTTTCGATGACGGCAAACGGCGCAAAAAACAACACCCTTGCCGAGATGGAAAAAACCTTAGGCGGTGAAAACAGCATTTCCGAGCTTAACAAATATCTTCTTTCCTTATCGGAAAGTCTTGAATCTGACGACAATAAGGCAAAGTTCAGCATTGCAAACTCTATTTGGTTCAAGGACGAAAACTTTAATGTTGATCCAGAATTTCTCGAAACAAATTCTCAGTATTATGACGCATCGCTTTATAAGCTTAAATTTGACGATAAAGCAAAGACGGCGATAAACTCTTGGGTTGACGAAAAAACTTTCGGAATGATTGATAAAATTATCGACGAGATAAATCCCGATGCCGTGATGTATCTGATTAATGCGATTGCTTTTGATGCCGAATGGAGAAATATTTATCAGGAAAATCAGATAAACGACGGCGATTTTACCGATTATAAGGGCAATAAAAAAACCGTTAAAATGATGAGCGGAAGCGAATACAGCTATATCGACGATGGCAAGGCAACTGGTTTTATAAAGCCTTATGCGGGCGATGAATTCAGCTTTGTTGCGCTTTTGCCAAATGAGGGAACAAGCATTGACGATTATATTTCCTCAATGACGGGCGACGGCTTTGTCACAGCGGTGAGTAGTGCCGAACAAACAAAGGTTATTACAAAGCTTCCTAAGTTTAAGTATGAATATGGGCTTTCGCTGAATGATGCGCTTTCGGCGCTTGGAATAAACGATGCTTTTGACCCCGAAAATGCCGATTTTACCGCACTCGGAACGGTTGAGGGAGAGAATATTTTCATCAACAACGTTATTCACAAGACCTATATTGAGGTTGACGAACGAGGAACAAGGGCGGGTGCTGTTACGGCGGTTGAGATGAACGCCACCTCCGCACTTGTTGAAGAACCAAAAAGCGTTATACTTGACAGACCGTTTGTCTATGCGATTGTTGATAATGAAACAAGCCTGCCGATATTTATAGGAACGGTTCTCGAAATTAAATAAGATTTTTTTGTCTGAATTTACCTCTGTTATTTTGTAAAAGGCTGTGCAAAATAATAAAAAACCAGTGAGGTAATATTATGGATATAGATTTAACAATGCTTCCGCTTCAGACCTTTAAGGAAATTCCACAGCCGAAAAGCGATGCGAAATCAATTGTCGCCCTAAGCAAAAAAAGCGGCAAGGTCGTCGGCTATCAGCTTTCGGACGGGCAGATTTATGACAAGCCCGCCGCTATTAATCTTGCCAGACAGGGCGACATAAGAGGAGTCGGAATTGCCACGAGAAGCGGCAATGAATATTTAAGAAGCCTCCCCGACAGCTCCGGTCAAAACAATTTAAGCAGTCTGCCAACTGTGAAATAAAGAAAAAAGCCGACTTTAAAGTCGGCTTTCGTTTGTTTAAACAACCTATCACTGGGGATTTGGTGCATCAACGGGGCATACGCCTGCGCAAGCGCCGCAGTCAATGCAAACCTCGGGGTCGATTACAAACTTGTCGTCGCCAGCCGAAATTGCGTTTACGGGGCATTCTGCCTCGCAAGCACCGCAGGAAATGCAGTTGTCATTAATAGAATAAGCCATGTTTTTACCCTCCTTGTATATCTGTTTCTGAAATTATACCACAGTTATTCACAAAAATCAATAGTTATTTCAAATATTTTTTGGTTAGCATAGACAAACTTTTTACTTTTACCGCAGATAAGCCTTGCTTTTTCGCTTGCGTATTGTCACAACGACGGCGACGACAGCGGCAATTGCACCTATGCTGATGATTAAACCTTTAACCGGCATTTTAAACCTCCTTTCATGTTTAAGTGTTGTCACGGCGCAGGGTCTCGACTATGTTTTGCTTTTTGATTTTGTGCATCGAGAAAAGCATAGAGGCGAAAACCACTGCAAATACGGTTATAACGCTGATTGCAACGCTTTTCCACGGCATAGAATAGTCAATTAAAACTCCGCTTGAAATGCTTTTGTTTATAAGCCATGTGAGCAAAAGCGAAATCGGAAGCCCGATAATAAGCGATTTTGCGCCGAACAGCAGGCTTTCATAGTTCATCATTTTGTTCATGCCCGATTTGCCCATTCCGACGGACTCAAGCATTGCAAATTCCTTGTTCCTGAGGATTATGCCCGTCGAAATAGTGTTGAACACATTTGCAACCGTGATAAGCGACATCAGAATGATAAATCCGTAGGCAAACACATTTATAACAAGCATTATGTTGTTGACAATCTGATATTCGGCAAGATAGTCAGAAACTGTTATGCTTGAGGCAGTGGTGTTGTCTAGAATTTCGGTTATGCTTGCGGTAGAAATTTCGTGGTCGGTGCTATGGAATCCCATATAATAGTAAAAACTGTTGTTGTCAAGCGCAACACCCTTAAATTCCGCAAGCATAGAAAGCGGCATTATCAAAGCAGGATTGCTTGATTTTTCAAGAAATTCGATGCTTTCCGTGTAAATCTTCGGCACGTCAAGGCTTTTGGTTTTGCCGTCCGCCGAAACAACCTCAAGCTTATATAAATCCGTGCTGAAAGCGTTCGTATTTACAAGCTTATCCGCAGTATAATCCTGATAGCTTACGTTTCCGGCGGCAATTGCGGCGGGCTTTTCGCTATTGTAAAAGGCTGATTTGTCAACTCCGGCCAAAGCCGCAAGCTTGTCAAAGTTTTCGTCGTCGATAAAGGCAAAGTCGAGATTAAGCGTTTCGCCGGGGTCAAAGCCCTCTCCAAAGCGCTTTATATATTCGTCAGAGTAAATATTTCCGTCATACTTAACCGTAACGGATTCTGATGAGTACAAAACCCCGTCGGTTATGTTTTTCGCCTGCATTGTCTGGGCAAAAATATCGTCAATTTCATCGGAAGTTGCGCTTAAACCCGCATATACATCATATTTTGCAGTCGTCATCGCCGTGTAGGCGCTTGTCGTGAGCATTTCCATAAAATAGCTTGACGTCATGAACAAAATAATGCTTATCACAAGCGAAAAAACCGTCGCACGATAACGCTTTTTGTTGCGCTTGAAATTTTTTGCGGCAAGCTCGCCGGACAAGCCGAAAAGGGCGTAGGAAAGCTTTGAGGTCTTGACGGCTTTTTTTGTTATTTTCACGTCGGCGGCTTGTCTGATTGCCTCAATCGGAGTGATTTTTCCTGCTCTGACTGACGGAATATACGCTGAAATCAGTATTGTCACAAGGCTTACTATTGCCGAAGCAACAAGCGGTGCGGCGGCAATCTTCAACGTCAGCTCAAGCCCGCCGTCAACAGCGACAAAGCTTGAAATCGCTCCTTTAAGCGCAGAAAGAGTTATGCCGATTCCTAAAATTCCTGCGCCGATTCCAAAAGGAATGCCGACAATTGCAATGCAGAACGCCTCGAATATAACCGAGAGGCGAAGCTGTTTTTTTGATGCACCGATTGAGGATAAAAGCCCGAAAAGCCGTGTTCTTTCCGTCACGGAAATGGCGAAAGCGTTGTAAATAAGCGATATTGAAGCAATCATAATAATCGCAATCAAAATTCCGCCGAAGGTGTAAAGCAGGGAATTGTAAATTCCGTTGTCGGAAATTCCCATAAAGCGCAGAACGTCAGTGTTGTAGTCAATATAAGCATTTTCGCCGAAATTTTCAGCGAATTTGTAGACATTATTCGGCTCGTAAAGCTTTATGAAATAGCTCATGTCGCTTTCGTCAGTTAAATTTTGCTGAACCGTAAGCGCAGTATAGCCGGGCGCAGAATATGGCTCGAAATTCGGTCTTTCATAGATTCCGACGACGGTAAATTCCTTGTCGAAAAGCTTGGAAAACGTTTCGCCCGCAAGCTCTTTCGGCATGGTGACTGTGTAGGTTGTGCCGCCGTCGCTTTCCTCGTAAATAAGCGTGTCAAGAGCATCATTCTGGTTGATTTTTTTGCCGTCAAGCGTTATGTCGCCCACGGCAAGCTTGATTTTTTCGCCGACCTTTAGGCTGATTCCGCCGTTTTCGCTTAAATGAGAGGGGATTAATATTTCGTTTTCATTTTCGGGAAGCCTGCCTTCGCTGATTTTTATAGGCATAGTTTGAGAAAAATTTTCACTGAAGCCCTCAATATTAATGTATCGTTTGTATGGATTCTGCGAATTTTCAAGCTGAGCATAGCCGATATTTTCAAGGCTTGCCATGCTTTCGACTTCCTCATAGCCTAAAATCTGCTTTTCATCGGAAAGCGTTACGTCCTGAACCGTTATGTGCCAGTCGCCGCTCATTGCTTTACCCGACTCGACCAAAAACTGCTGAAAGCTGAAAACAAGCGTGACGACGGCGGTTACCATTGCGGCGGAAAGAATAGCGCCTATGATTGTGACAATCGTCCTTGTGCGGTTTTTAAGCAAATTTTTGAGGGTAATGCGGTTTATAATGCTCATCGAATCACCTCGTCGCGTGAAATCATTCCGTCCTCGATAGAAATAATTCTGTCCGCCTGACTTGCAATTCGCTCGTCATGGGTAATCATTATAAGTGTTTGGTTGTATTCCTTGTTGGAAAGCTTCATAATTTCTATAATTTCTTTGCTGTTTTTGCTGTCAAGATTGCCTGTCGGCTCGTCCGCAAGCATAAGTGCGGGCTTTGTCATAAGCGCCCTGCCGATCGAAACACGCTGCTGCTGACCGCCTGAAAGCTGATTCGGAAGATGATGAACCCTTTCTTTAAGCCCAAGGTTGTCGAGAAGCTCGTTTAAATATTTTTTATCAACCTTTTTTCCGTCCATAAGCAGGGGAAGCGTTATGTTTTCGGCTACATCAAGCACAGGGATAAGGTTGTAAAACTGGTATATAAGCCCAACTCTGCGGCGGCGAAACACCGCAAGCTCTTCATCTTTTTGCGCAAAAACATCTGTTCCGTCAATATAAACCTTGCCCGAGGTGGGTCTGTCAACTCCTCCTAAAATGTGCAGAAGTGTTGATTTTCCCGAGCCTGACGGGCCGATAATCGCAACAAATTCCCCTTTGTTGATTGAAAAAGAAACGTTGTTAAGCGCATTTACGGTGTTGCCCTGCTTGCCATAGCGCTTTGAAAGTCCCTCAACTCTTAATATTTCCATATGCTCTCCTAACTGTACTATTATATATAATTGTACTAATTCGTTTAATACAGTATTATTATATCAGCACAAACTGCTGTTGTCAATAGGCAAAGCGAAAAATAATCTTAAAAATTCCTTAAAACAGCCAAAAATAATTAGCACTCTAATCATAAGAGTGCTAATTTTCATCTTATTATAACCAAATTATCACAAAATAAACACATAAGGGCGGTACAATACAGACAATGAAGCAAGAAGCTCCAGATAACAAATAAATATTGAAAGGAAGATTTATATGTTTGATTTATTGCCGTTTGGACGTCGCAATGATTTATCCAACTATTTCGATGATTTTGAAAAGAACTTTTTCGGCGATTATTCACCGAAAATGGCAAGCCTTAAAACAGACATTATCGATAAAGGCAATGCCTATGTGATTGAGGCTGATGTTCCCGGATTCAAAAAGGAAGACATAAGCATCGATATTGACGGACAATATCTCACCATTAAGGCTGAGAAAAAAGAGGAAAAAGAGAAGAAGGAAGAAAATTACATCTGCCGTGAGAGGCGGTGCGGCTCGTATACGAGAAGCTTTGACATTTCAAACGTCAAGGCGGACGGAATTTCCGCCGAATTTGACAACGGCGTGTTAAAGCTTACCCTTCCTAAGCTTGAGGAGGAAGCTCCGAAAATGCGTAGGATTGAGATAAAATAACTTCCCGCTTTTCGCCCGAGGGTCACCTCGGGCGTTTTGTTTTATGATTGTAAAGCATAGCCTTTTTATGCGGCTGAAAGCCGTTGCTGTTTATAGGAAGTTATTTTGCGATGCGGTTGTCGCAAAATTCGCATTCAAAGTGGTTGCCGCCGTCCTTAAACGACTTGGGAAGATATTTTTCTGTTTGCGTGACACAGCGTGGATTGTTACATTTTAAGCCTTCGATTTCGCCGCCCTCAAGAAGCGGGCGAGTGCCGATTCCTGTTTCAAGCATGGTCAGAATAAGCGCCATGCGCACAAACATACCATAGCGTGCCTGCTTGAAATACAAGGCGCGGCTGTCGCTGTCAACATCAACGGTTATTTCGTCAACACGGGGAAGCGGGTGAAGCACAATCATGTCGGCAGGCGCAAGCTTCATCTTTTCCGCATCGAGGATATAGGCATCTTTTTGCAGGATATACTCTTTTTCACTTGCAAAACGTTCCTTCTGAATGCGGGTCATATAAAGCACATCAAGCGATGAAAGCGCATCGTCAAGCGAAAAAACCTCTGAAAATTCCGTGCCCGCCGCAACAAGATAATCCTTGATATACTGCGGCATTTTAAGCTCTGAAAATAAAACGGTTGTTTTCGTGCTTGCTTAGGGTTTTTACGAGCGAATGCACGGTTCTGCCGTTTTTAAGGTCGCCGCAAAGCCCGATTGTCAGGTTATCAAGCCGCTTTTTCTCGTTAAGCAACGTAAGCAGGTCGGTAAGCGTCTGAGTTGGGTGGAGATGGCCGCCGTCGCCCGCATTTATCACAGGGCAGTCAGCCGTGAGAGCCGCCGCTTTGACTGCGCCCTCAATGGGGCTTCTTATTACCATAATATCGGCATAATTGCTTACAATTTTTGTGGTGTCCTTAAGGTTTTCGCCTTTAGAAACCGATGAATTCATCGGATTATCAAAGCCGACGATAGAGCCGCCAAGGCGTATCATTGCGCTTTGAAAGCTCATCTGGGTGCGGGTTGACGGCTCGTAAAAGAGGGTCGCCAAAATTTTGCCCGAGCATCTGTGCGAATAGCTTTCGGGCTTGTCCATTATGTCAACCGCAAGCTTTAAAATCGTGTCGATTTCAGCCACAGAGCAGTCGGCAAGGTCTACAAGATGATTATTGGGAAACAATATATCACTGCCTTTCAAAAGTTACATTGTTATTATTATATCAGCTTTTAATATAAAATTCAACATAATTTTAATATTATTTTTGCAATTTTATCTTTAAATTATTGCAAAAATAAAAGGGGCTCTTGCGAACCCCATTATATTATAAAAGCATTTTGTCCGAAAAGCTATCCGCAGCAGTTGTTGAATAGAGCTGCATAAGCTTTTCAACCGTCATGTTTTTGCGCTGGTCGCCCTCAAGCGTGAGAATGAGCTTTCCTTGGCTCATTACAAGAGTTTTCGTGCCGTATTCAAGCGCATTTTTGATGTTGTGGGTAATCATAAGCGCCGTAATGTTATTTTCTCGGATAATTTTGTCGGTAAGCTCCATAACCTTATCGGCAGTTTTAGGGTCAAGCGCCGCCGTATGCTCGTCCAGCAAAAGCAAGGAAGGAGTGACGATTGTCGCCATCAAAAGCGTAATCGCCTGTCTTTGTCCTCCCGAAAGCAGGCCGACAGGTGATTTAAGCCTGTCCTCAAGCCCCAAATCAAGCGAACGCAGCTTTTCACGGAAAAATTCTTCGTCCCTTTTCTTTACACCGAATGAAAGTGTCCGCCTTTTTCCTCTGCCATAGGCGATTCCGAGGTTTTCCTCAATCGTCATGTTCGGCGCTGTGCCTTTCATCGGGTCTTGGAAAAGCCTTCCAATCATTCTTGCCCGCTGATATTCTTTCATAGTGGTGATGTTGTTGCCGTCCAGAAAAATTGTACCCGAATCAGTTTTATAGGTTCCGCAGATAGTGTTGAGCAGAGTTGATTTTCCAGAGCCGTTCGAGCCGATAACCGTGGCAAATTCGCCCTTTTCAAGCGTCAGGCTTACGTTTTGAAGCGCCTTGCGCTCGTTTACGGTGTCCTTGTTAAAGGTGATGGAGAAATTATTGATTTGAAGCATGATTTCTCCTTTTCTCCTTGATTGCTTTGATAATCTTTATACGGCTTAAATAAATTACAACAATTACTATAATCGCTGTCAACAGCTTTAGGTCAGTCGCCTGAAGTCCGAGGTTCATTGCTTCCGCATAGATAAACCGGTATATAATTGCGCCGACAATTGCCGCACAAATCCCGAAAATAACCGTCCGTTTTCGGAAGAAAACTTCACCGAGAATTATGGAAGCAAGTCCTGTTACGAGCATACCGATTCCGGAGTTTGTGTCGGCAAGCTTCTGGCTTTGCGCCCAGATTCCGCCGCTTAGCGAAACAAGAGCGTTTGCAAGGGCAAGACCAAGCATTTTCATCTTATTCGAGCTTATCGACGTGGCACGAACCATAAATTCGTTGTCGCCCGTCGCACGAAGCGAAAGCCCTATCTGCGTCTTGAGGAACAAATGCAGCAAAACCGCAATGCCGACAACGATTAAAAGCTGGAGAATCAGGTTTGTATAATCCGCCATGCTTTCAGGAAACAGCGCCTTAAAGCCGTCAAAGGCAGTTTGCTTGTCACGGAGAGAAGCGTTCGGGGAAACTCCGCTTGATGCTTTTACGCCGATTCCGAGGATACGCAGATTTATGCTGTAAAGTCCTGTCATTGTAAGTATTCCCGCAAGAATCGGCTGTATGTTCATTTTCGTGATTAAAAATCCCGTAACTCCGCCTGCGATAAAGCCCGAAATGAAAGCGCAAACCATTCCTAAAACAGGATAGCCGTTAAGCGTGAATGCGCCCGAAACAACAACACCGAGAGTGAATGTTCCGTCAACGGAAAGGTCGGGAATATCAAGGATTCTGAAAGAAATGAAAATACCGATTGCCATCACGGCGAGAATCAGACCGGTTTGAAAAACACTTTGAAGCTCGTAAAGGGACAGACCTAAAAAACTAGACATTAAAAATTTCCTTTCAAGGCCTATTCGCCGAATGCGATAAGCTTGGGATCATTAAGTATTTCATCGGGAACAGTAAGCCCGATTGCTTTTGCCGTATCTTTGTTTAAGTAAACATTGAGGTTTGTATCGAAAACCTTTACGGGAATATCGCCGACTTTGCTTTTGCCGTCAAGAATTTCAGCAACCATTTCGCCTGTTGCTTTTCCGACTTCGGCATAGTCAACACCAACCATTCCTAAAGCGCCCTTTTCAACCATGAAATCTGCGCCCGCAAGGAAGGGAATCTTATTCTTAATTGCGGCATCAACAACCGGCTCGACTGAAGAAGCGACTGTGTTGTCGTTTGGCGTAAACACGGCGTCAACCTTTGCGCAGATTGATTCTGCCGCCTGCGGAATTTCGCTTGTGTTTGTCACAATGACTTCCTCAAGCTTGATGCCCTTGGTTTCGAGGTAGGTTCTAAGCGTATCGACTGTGGATAGCGAATTCGGCTCGCCGGAGTTGTAAATAACGCCGAGGGTTTTGATGTCGGGTTTAATTTTCAGACCGAAATCAATAATAAGCTCAACCGCAAGCATATCAGATGTACCCGTTATGTTTGCGCCGGGCTTTTCGAGGTTAGAAACAAGCTTTGCCGTAACCGGATCTGTTACTGCGGCGAAAACAATCGGGATTTCTGAGGTTTTTCCGAGAACAACCTGAGAAGGCGAGGTTGCGATAGTGATTATTAAGTCTTTTTTGTCGCCGACGAATTTAGAGGCGATTGACTCGACGTTTGTTTGCTCGTTTTGGGCGGATTGTTTTTCAATTTCACAGTTTTCGCCGTCAACATAGCCAAGCTCTGCAAGCTTTGAAATAACGTTATCCTCAACCATATCAAGGGAAACATGGTCGGTAAGCTTTAAAATTCCGATTTTTTTCTTTCCGCTGTCGTTTGAACAGCCCGAAAAAGCCGACAAAGCAAGAATTGCGGCAAGCGCCATGGACAGAATACGTCTTTTTTTCATAAACTATCTCCCATATGTCGTTAAAATTAGCTTTTGTCATTTAACGGTTTAAAGCGCATTTGACATTAAGCCATATTTAATTAAACCATAAAGAGAGCTGTTTGTCAAGTCTTTATCCCTATAAAATTGCAATTTAGCCGTACAATTTTGCATTTTTTGATTTTTTATCGTCAAGAAGAAGCTCTAAAACAGTAAGCGCCATGATGTCATAAAGTCCATAATCCCCATCAAAGCAAACGGGAATTTCAAGCGGCTCGATTATTCTGCCCGAAAGCGAAACAAGGCTGCGGTTGATTGCGACGACAGCGCCGTCGTCAGAGCGGCTTGTGAATGAAACGGTATTTTTGCGCCCTTTTCCGCAGGTTATGACGGCGGCGCCGAGGCTTGAAAGTGCGGCAAGCTGGTCGGAGCTTTCGGCGCTTGCGATAACCACGGCGGAATTATTAAGCCTTATATTTTGCGGCACAAAGCCGCCCTTAAGTATGACAATTGCACCGTCAATGTCGGCAAAGTCAAGTCTTTCCGTTTCAAAAACTGCAATTTCATAGCCCTCGCCCTTGCAAAAAACACAGGAATTACCGAATGATACAACGCAAAAGCTTTCGCAAAGCCCGTCAAATACAAGCCTTGAA
>CAZYRV010000019.1:23043-31203 GCA_964649485.1 uncultured Oscillospiraceae bacterium
CCGTCGTCATAAAAACCCTCCTTTTCCGTTATTTTAAGCGAAAAAGGAGGAAAAATTCATTATCCGAGAAGTGTCATTGAATTGTTGCCGTAAAGCAAGTCGCTGAACAAGCCTATATAATAAGTAGAGCCGTCGGGCTGTTTTGTTCCCGCTATACAAAAATTGGTATTCCCTCTGTTATCGGTAAAGCGGTAAACCTTGCTTCCGACATAGCCGACGGTTGAATAAATTTCGCCGTCAGGGGCGTTTACAACTGCTTCTGTTGCTTTTTTGGGGTCGCCGTCTGCGGCGATAGCAGTGATTTTGCTGATATATTCAAAGCTTTCGGGTTCGCCGCCGACTTTAAGCTGTTTCCATGATGCTTTTCCGTAATAGCAAGTGCCGTCATAATTGAGCAAGTCGGGATAAGTGCTGCCGTCGTCCGAGATAATGCTCCCGATTCCGCCGAGGTCGTAATAATAAGGCTTTGTGCGGCTGCAAAAAACTATTCCGGCATAATATTCGACAATTTCGGGAGTGCTTTCTGTTTCGGCGGCTTCGGCAGGATTAATATCTTCGCCTGTCCGCTGTGTGTTTTTAATCATGAAATTTGTCCAGCCCTCGTCGTCCGTCCATTTATAGACGTCAGAGCCGACTTGTCCGTATGTTGATTCGAGATTTTTGGTTGGTGAAATAAAAGGCATATTCGTAACGGAGGAAATTTTCCCTATATATTCAAAATTTTTAGGCTTGTCATTATGTATAAATTCTACATAGCTTAACTGTCCGTAATAACACTCGCCGTTGTAGAAAATTGCCTCAATGTTATTGTCATAAATATACAAATCGTCATATATATCAATTGCGTTTATCGGTATATAATAGCTTGGGCGAATTGTTGACGTCATCATTATCCCACGGTAATAATTTTCGTAATAGTCCTTATATTTAACCTTGTTGCGCCAGCAAAACGCATAATTTCCATCAGAATCCTTAAAGCGGTAAACCTCTCTGCCCTCACGTCCGACGGTTGATTGAAGCTCGTTTTTCGGTTCGGCATAGCCGATTGTGATTGAGGAAATATCACCGACATATTCAAAATCGGCGGGTTCTGCGCCGACTTTTATGCCGGTGTTCATGTAAATGCCATAGTACACAACCCCGTCAAAGCGTATGGCATCAAGCTTTATGCCGTCAGTAAGCTTTGGCGGCTCGTCTGTTCGAATAGTTTCGGTTATCACAGGGTCAGCGCCGATTGTTTGTGATTCTACTTCGGCTTGCAAGCTTTCGTTTTTGCCGCCGTCACAGCCGCAGAGAAGAACGCAAAGAAAAAGCGGTATAAAACGTCTCATGTGGACCTCCGAGAATTGTTTTCTTAATTTTACCACTTGGGTTTATAATTGTCAACTTTTATGAATGCTTTTGTAATAAAATTTATTATATGATTAAAAACCATAGGTAAAAGATGAAATTTATTTGGATTAATAATCTAAATATTAATCAATAAAAAAGAAAAATATCAATTAATTTACAAGTAAAATAATAGAAACAAGCATCAAGATAACGATTACAAAAAATTTTTATGTCGTTCACGTCATATAAACGTCGTTCACGTCACCACCCCTTGACAAGGAAATTCGGTTGTGATAGCATGAATATGGGTTATTTAGTAAACCAATACAACAATACAAGCTTTAAGGAGGACGCAAGATTGAATTTAAGAAAAAGCTAAGCGCTTGCTTGGCAGCGGCAATGATGTTGTCGAGCGTGCCGATCGGGACGGGGTCGGCGCTGGGAATCGGAGTTTGGGCGGAGGGTAAACAAACGCTTCAGCAGCAAATTAATAGTGCAACAAGCGAATTCACACTTGATAAAAACTATGATGAAGCCATCACGATTGTCAGTGGCAAAACAATCACCTTAAATTTGGGGGATCATACGCTTTCGAATAGTGGCACAAATACACATACTATTACTGTCCAAAACGGAGGAAATCTGACGATCAAAAATGGCACAACTGGCAAGGTTGATAGTGTCGTAAATGGCAAAGCCGCACTTTTAAATGAAGCTGGCGGCACTGTTATTATTGAAGGCGGGACATTTACAAGGAGTGAAGAAGCGGGAACGGGTAATCCTGATAACGCAAATGGAAATTCATACTATACAATTGACAATAAAGGTACTATGACTATAAATGGCGGTACTTTTAGCAATACGGGAACCCACTCAAGCATGATTGAGAATGGCTGGTATGATCCAAAGGAAAATACTACCAAAGCAAGAGCCAAAATGACTATAACCGGCGGAACTTTTAATGGCGGTAAGTTCACACTTAAAAATGACGACTATGGAGATATGACAATAAGCGGGGGTACGTTTACCGCAGGCGCTAGTTATGCTTGTTTGCTTAACTGGAGTAAAGCGGCTATCCTTTTTGATGAAGAACACAACCCTGTTTTTAATTCAACAGGTGAAAAACCGGTCATTGACAACAGAAGTTATACAGAGATAAATAACGACTCTGCATTAACGATTAATGGCGGAATATTTAATGCTGATGTAACATTGGAAAATTTAGAAGGCTCAGTAGTTAAGATTTTTGCTGGTAAATTCAAAACAGTTACAGACGAAGATAAGAAGCATTTAGCAGAGGGCATGGCTTTTTCTGAGTCGGCAGATGAGAACGGCTATTACACAGTTGAAGACAAGCCCGCAACCTACACCGTAACCTTTGACAGCAAAGGCGGAAGCGAAGTAGGCAAAATTGAAAATATTGCTTCTGACGCAAAAATAACCGCTCCAACAGCCCCAACCAAGCAAGGTTATACCTTTGACGGCTGGTATACAAGTGATGATGAAGGTGAGACATTATCCGACACCGCATGGAATTTCGATACTGACACAGTAACCGAAGACATCACCCTCTATGCAAAGTGGGCTGAGGTTAAATTCGCAATCACAAACACTACAAACACAATTGATTTAAAAAATACTGATAAAACATTACAACTCGCAACAAATATTGCAGAAACAGTTCACAAAGGCAAAACAATCTCATGGACATCAGACAAAACAAATATCGCAACTGTTGACACAAGCGGAAAAGTCACAGCAGTAGCTGTCGGCACAGCCACAATCACAGCGACAATAAGCGACGACGTTTTTGCAACAATAGAAATCACAGTTGAAGATACTACTACTCCTGCGCAAACCTACACCGTAACCTTTGACAGCAAAGACGGAAGCGAAGTAGGCAAAATTGAAAATATTGCTTCTGACGCAAAAATAACCGCTCCAACAGCCCCAACCAAGCAAGGTTATACCTTTGACGGCTGGTATAAAGAAAGCTCGTTAACTAATAAGTGGGATTTTGAAACAGATTTTGTAATTTCAAATATCACCCTCTATGCAAAGTGGGCTGAGGTTAAATTCGCAATCGACACTCCATCTTCAACAACCCTCGACCTAAATGGCACAACAACATTACAACTCACAACAAATATAGACAATACCCAATATAATGAAACCACAATCACATGGACTTCAGGCGATGAAGATATTGCAACTGTTGACACAAGCGGAAAAGTCACAGCAGTAGCTAAAGGCGAAGCCACAATCACAGCTACAATAAGCGGCACAAGCCCCGCTGTTACCGCAACAATTAAAATCACAGTTACAAAAACGGAAACCCCTGTTCCCAACCCTGATCCTACCTACTCCGTCACAATCACCGGCGGCGCAACAGGCATAAGCGGTTCGGGCAGCTATAAATCAGGCGCAACCGTTACCCTCAAAGCAGGCACAAAATCCGGCTACACCTTTAACGGTTGGACTACAACAAGCGGTGTCACTATCACAAACGCAAGCAGCTCAACCGCAACCTTCACAATGCCCGCAAAGGCTGTCACCATAAAGGCAAACTGGAAGGCTAACGGCGGCACAGGCGGAGGTTCAGGAAGCGGCTCTGGCGGCTCTGGCGGCGGAAGCTATCGCCCCACAACCCCCACAACACCGACAACCCCCACAACCCCTACAACACCCACAACTCCGACAACCCCCACTGCTCCTACAACCGCACCGGTTGGCGGCGACCTCACGGTTAATGTCGGCGGCGACGTTTCAGGCGTAGTCGTAAACGGCAAGGATTCCCTCAAGGCTGAAGATTTTGAAGTCAAGGACGGCAAGCTTGAAATCGATATGAATAAGCTTCAAGACCTTGGAAAACCGGGCGACAAGGTTAAAATTGAAATCAAGCTTAAAAACGGCGAAACGCAGAAATTTGAGGTTAAAATTGTCGATACCCCGCAGGTAAATCTAAGAGAATCCAAGGACGGTAAGGCAACATTCAATCTTGCCGCATACGGAAACGAGCTTACTTCCGCAATTATTGTCGGAAATAACAATATCGATACAGTGAAAATAGGCGAAGGAATTAAGGTCGAGAACGGCAAAATCGTTTTTGACGAGAAAAAGCTTGAAGATGTGCCCGACGGAAATTATACGCTTAAAATGAACTTTGACGGCGGTAAATCCGTTGACTACATCATTATTAAAAAAGGCGGCAAGCTTAATTATGTAAACGGCAACGTTGCAAGCTTTTCCGTAACAGGCAATAAAAAGCCCAGCACTCTTGACTGTCTTGCGCTTCTTGATTTCCTTGTAGGAAATAGAGAGCTTGACATTACTGACGGCGATGCCGACTTAAATGCAGACGGCAAGTATGATACGCTTGACATTTTGATTTTGCTCGATTATATTGTAAATTCATAATTAACTCGGTAAAACAACAAGGCACTCCTCCTCAATTTAGGGAGGAGCGCTTTGCTTGTCTGTTTTGCTTATCGGCTTTGCCGAAAACAAAAACCGCAGTCTTGACACTGCGGTTTTTTTCTTATATAATAAGTATGGATTTAACAAGATGCCGTTATTCGCCAAGCTTTTTAAGCCGTGTTTCACAGTTTTTGACGACGTTTAAAAGTGCGGGCGCTTGCATATTAAAGCTTTCTTCAAGCATTGCCGTCGTAATCGTCGGTGCTTCGTCCAAAACAGCTTCTTCTCCCGCAAGCTCTGCCTCACCCTCCGCAATTGACATTGCAGCATTTACTAGATTATGGGACATTTTGCTTTTCACGCTGAACATATTGCTGTCGTTGTGCGGATTTGCTTCATAAAGCAAACGAAAAGCTTTGTAAACGGCAAGGTTTAAATAGCTTGTAAGCGCTTTTGTGAGGCTTGCGCTCTTCATTTTAACAATCAAAGAAAAAATAAGCTCGATTGAATTAACAATAAGCTTTTTGCTTAAAAGTGTGGTAAGGCTTGACGGGTCTGTCGTTGCTTTTTCGGTAAGCTCCGCATCGGGCAGGTCGCTTTCCGTAATGCGCTTTCCGTCGCTTAAAGCCGAGCGCCCAAGCAAATAGTCGGTTGACACACTATAATAATCTGCAGCTCGCACCAAAAATTCAAGCCCGCACTCACGCTTGCCTTTTTCATAATGGGAAAGCAAAGCCTGTGCAACACCAAGGTCGGCGGCAGCCTGTTTTTGGCTGAGCTTGCGTTCTTTTCGTAATAGTGTCAGTATCCGCGGAAAGTCGTTGTTCATCTTAAAATTTGTCCTTTGATAATCTTTTTTCGCCATTTTTCAGCATAGTCACATAGTATATTATAAAGGAAATATGGCTAAAAGTAAATTGTCATTTTCACTAAATTTTCATTTTATTTTTGGAGGAAGCATGAAAAATTACAGACTCTATCTGATTCGGCACGGCATCACTCAGGGAAATATTGAGGGAAAATATATCGGTCTTACTGATTTGCCTCTTTGCGACGAGGGCTTTGCGGCAATTTCCGCCATCGCCGAAAGCGGCGTGTATCCTGATGTGCAAAAGGTGTATTCAAGCCCGCTTGCACGCTGTACGCAGACGGCGGAAATAATTTATCCAAACCGTTTTGTTCATGAAATTGATAATATTGCCGAGTGCGATTTCGGCTATTTTGAGGGGAAAACCCGTGCCGAGCTTGAACATAAAATCGAGTTTACCGAGTGGCTTAAAGGCGGCTTTGACGCTTGCCCGCCGGGCGGAGAAAGCTTTGGCGACTTCACCCTGCGCTGTATTGACGGGCTTGGCGAAATTTTCCATGATATGATGAAAGGACAGGTCACAAAGGCGGCGGTTATCACACATTCGGGCGTTATTATGAATCTGCTTTCCGGCTATGGACTGCCTAAGGGAAAGCCCGCCGACTTCATGACAAAGCAGGGAGAGGGCTTTGAAATTAATCTCACAACCTTTTTATGGCAGAAAGGCCCGACGTTTGAAATAGTAGGACGACTTTTTTAGGAGGAAATATGGATTTAATCAAGGTTCTTGCGGAGGAATTCAAAATCCGTGAACAGCAGGTTGCGGACACGGTTGCACTTATCGACGAGGGCAACACCATACCGTTTATATCACGCTATCGCAAGGAGGTAACAGGAGGGCTTGACGACCAGCTTTTGCGGGAGCTTGACGAACGGCTTGCCTATTTGCGCGGACTTGAAAAGCGCAAGGAGGAGGTTTCGGCGTCAATCGAGGCGCTTGAAATGATGACGGAGGAGATATCCGCTTCTCTTGCAAAGGCAAAAACCCTTGCGGAGGTCGAGGATATTTATCGTCCGTACAAGCCAAAGCGCAAAACAAGGGCGAGTGTTGCACGTGAAAAAGGGCTTGCGCCGCTTGCCGAGTTTGTTATGGCGCAGGGGCTTGCTTCACCTTATATCGAGGCGGAAAAATATGTTGATGCCGAAAAAGAGGTCGAAAATACAGAGCAGGCGCTTGCGGGGGCTTGCGACATTATCGCCGAGGATATTTCGGACAGCGCCGATGTCAGGGCCGAGCTTTACAGCTTTTACAACAATAGCGGTCTGCTTTCGTCAAAGGCGGCAAACCCCGATGAGGACAGCGTTTACCGCAATTATTATGACTTTGCCGAGGCGGTTTTGAAAATTCCGCCGCACCGAGTGCTTGCGATCGACAGGGGCGAGCGTGAGGAGCTTTTAAAGGTAACCGTTGAAATTGATAAGGACAGGGCGGTTTCGCTATTAGAGCGCCGTTTTGTCAAGGCGAAAAACGATTGCGGAAAGCTCGTGAAGGCCGCCGTCGAGGATAGCTTTACCAGACTTCTTCACCCGTCGCTCGAGCGCAGAATCCGTGCTGATTTAACGGAAAATGCCTGCACCTCCGCAATCAAGGTTTTTTCTGACAATCTGCGCCAGCTTTTGCTTCAGCCGCCCGTTAAAGGCGTGGTAACGCTTGGCTTAGACCCCGCATACCGCACGGGCTGTAAGATTGCGGTGGTTGACGACACGGGAAAGGTTCTGGCGACGACGGTAATTTATCCTACGCCGCCTCAGAAAAAGGTCGCCGAGGCAAAATCTGTGCTTAAAGCGCTGATTAAAAAGCACGGAGTGACGACAATCGCAATCGGCAACGGCACGGCGAGCCACGAAAGCGAAATTTTCGTCGCAGAGCTTATAAAAGAGCTTGATTCGCCGGTTTCGTACATGGTCGTAAGTGAGGCGGGGGCAAGCGTTTATTCTGCAAGCAAGCTTGCGGCGGAGGAATTTCCCGAGTTTGACGTTTCGCTCAGAAGTGCGGTTTCGATTGCACGGCGGCTTCAGGACCCGCTTGCCGAGCTTGTGAAAATTGACCCGAAAGCAATCGGAGTCGGGCAGTATCAGCATGATATGCCGAAAAAACAGCTTTCCGACGCTCTCGGCGGAGTCGTCGAGGGCTGTGTCAACAGCGTTGGCGTAGACCTAAATACGGCTTCGCATTCGCTTTTAAGCTATGTTGCGGGAGTAAACGGCACGGTTGCGAAAAATATTGTTTCCTATCGTGAAGAAAACGGCGCTTTTTCCGAGCGCAAGCAGCTTTTAAAGGTGCCAAAGCTTGGCAAGAAAGCGTTTGAGCAATGCGCAGGCTTTTTGCGTGTTCACGGCGGAAAAAACCCGCTTGATAACACAGGAGTTCATCCCGAAAGCTATTCCGCGGCGGAAAAGCTTGTCGGTTTGTGCGGGTTTAAGCTTTCGGACTTGGATAAAAACAGCCTTTCCGCAATCAAGGAAAAAGCGGGCGCAATCGGCATTTCAAAGCTTTCCGACGAAACACTGCTTGGTGTGCCGACGCTCAAGGATGTTCTGGA
>CAZYRV010000020.1:0-8969 GCA_964649485.1 uncultured Oscillospiraceae bacterium
ACAGGTGCAGAAGCCCTTTTTTATTATGCCGACTCACTATATTTTACTATAAAAAGCCTCACTATTAAGCTGATAAATCTGAATAAGCCCCTTGATAAGCAGGTTTTCATCAAGAGAAAACCTCTTTTCGCAATAGGGAATAACCGCTTTTGCGTTTCCGCCTGTTGCGACAAGGGAAATGCTTTTGCATTTAAGCCGCCGTGCAATTCTTGCGCAAAGCCCGTCAAGCGCCGCCGCCATTCCGAAAACAGCGCCGCTTTTCAAGCAATCCGCCGTGTTTTTGCCGATAATATCGGCGGGCGGCTCAAGCGCCGTTTCGGGGAGCTGTGACGTGCCGTGTTTAAGCGAGGTCAGCCAGACCCTCGGACCGGGCATAATTATCCCGCCGATGAAATCGCCGTTCTTGTCCAGAACGGAAATTGTCGCCGCAGTCCCTATGTCAACGACAATTGCGGGCAGGGGAAAAAGCGCTTTTGCGGCGACGGCATCGGCAATTCTGTCACTTCCGACCTGTGCGGGAACATCGGTTTTTATCCTAAGCCCCGTCTTGATTCCCGCCGCAAGCACAATAGAGTTTATTCCGAAAGCAAGCTTAATGCCTTGCTCAAGCGGAACGGTAAGTGCGGGAACAACAGAGCAGATTATACAGCCAGTAATATTAATTCTGTTTATGCCAAAGCGCTCACACCCTTGTAAAAGCGAGGCGGCAAATTCGTCTGCGGTTCGGCTTGTGCTTGAGGCAAGCCGCCACGAAAACAATATTTTTTCGTCCTCACAAACGCATATTACAATATTTGTATTGCCAATATCGGCGGCGATAAACATTAGTCGGCTTTCTCCTTTTTGGGCGAATATTTATAAATCGGCTTGAATACAGGGATTTTTATAAGCGCCGTCACGATAAGGGCGGCGGCAATGCACTCGGGAATGCCGTTTGTTGCGATTACGCTTAGGAAAAAGTAAAACACGCCCTCCGCCGCCATTGCCGTGCCCGAATCTGTAAATGCGGCGGCGACAGCTTTGCTTAAAAGCAGGTTTCCAAGTCCAAGCACCAAAACCGTGTTCGTAAGCGAGCCGATTATTCCCGCAAAAGCGGCGGCGGGAAGCTCTGAAAGCTTTTTGCCTTTCAACAACCGAACAATTCCGACATATACATAATACGGTATAATTCCGGTGAGGATTCGAGGCAAAAAGCAGATAACAACGCTTGAAAAGCCGCCGACAGGCGGAGCAAACGGCGTGAACATAATCGAGAGAAGCTGGGGGTTGAAGGTTGCGTTTAAAAAGCTTGCAAGTCCGAAGGTAAAGCCGAGTATAGCGCCCCTTTTCGCACCGAGAAGAACCGAGCCGAAAATCACAGGAATGTGCAGGATTGTGAGGTTCATAAAGCCGAGGGGAATAAGTCCCAGCCAAGGCACAATGCCCATCACGAAAATGATTGCAGCCAGCATACCGGTCTGCACCATCGCCCTTATGTCAGGGCTTTTTCTGTTTGTCATACATTTTTCCTTTCGAAAATATGTTTCAGCGGCGGTTTGCCGCCGGCGTTATCGTTCTGCCGTTAACAAGCAAAGGTATTAGATACAATACGCACTTAAATTATAGCATATAAGCCGAAAAAATGCAATAAAGGTTTTGCTTTGAAAGCACGATTATTGTAAATCAGTTTGTTTTGCCGCATTGAGGGCAGACTGTTTCGCCGGGATTAAGCTTTTTGCCGCAATAGCCGCAGAATGATGCCGCTGCGGGGGTTGGCGACGGGGCAGAAACAGGGGTCGGAATGGGATTCTGTGCAGGCGCTTGCTGAATGGGCGAAACGCTTGCGCCGGCAGAAAGCTTTTTGTTTATTTCGCTTGTGTTTTTGCAAATCATGATTATAAGAAGCACAAATTCATAGCCGATACGAAGGAGTAAGTTCCCGCCGATAAGCATCATAAGGCTTGATAAGGGGTTTATAAACAAGAGAAAAACGCCCGCCAGTGTCACGAAAGCGGCATTGAAAACGTAGAGGAATTTCAAAATCACTTCTAAAACAAGCTTTTTAAAGTGCAGAAAATCATACATATAGCCTAAAAAGCCGTGGAATTTATTTTCGTTTGCCTTTGGCAGGAAAAGGACAAATAAAAGTATAGAGCCGACAAGAGCAAGAATGAATGCGATGATTACAGCCACGACAGAACCGGAAAGAGCATCGGTCATGTACGACGAAAAATCAGAACCTAAATACAAATAATTCACAACAATACACTCCTTATTATGTAAAGTTTTCGCCGAGAAAAACGGCGAAATATGCCTATGTGATAATTATACTATAATTTGGTGAGAATGTCAAGAAAATTTTTCTGTTTATTCGTCTTTGGTGCTGTTTTTTACAAAGGAAACAAATCTTGTACCCTGATAAACAAGCCGCCCGTCCGTGCCTTGTACAAGCTTTGCGTATTGCGTGTCAGAAATGCGGAATTCATAGACTTCGCCGTTTGTCAGGTTGAATTTTGCATAGTAGATAATTCCGAATTTCGCCTTGACTTCACGTTTTTCAGCAAGTCTTGCCTCCGCCTCCTGCCTTTCGGCTTTGTTGTCGGCAGAGCTTTGCTTGGCATTTTTGGCGATACCTACTATAACTAAAACGATAATGATTACTACAACCGCAAGCCCCGCCAGCATCATCACAGCATTCACAACACTAACCCCCGTTAAACTCGAAACCATAAATTTACTCCTTGATTAATACAGACTGCCATAGGCTTGACAAGCACGATAATCGGCGCTTTCTGTGTCCTTTGTGCCGAAAAAGCCCCATGCGTGCGGACGGAAAATGCGCTCGTCGGCGATATTGTGCATGGAAACAGGTATTCTAAGCATGGAAGCCAGCGTAATCATGTCCGCACCGATATGCCCGTAGGTAAATGCGCCGTGGTTTGCGCCCCAGTTTGCCATAACGCTGTAAACGTCCTTGCAAGCGCCGTCGGTAAGAATCGGGGTGAACCATGTTGACGGCCATGTTTTATCGGTTCGGTCAAGCAAAGTTTTGTTGACATTTTCGGGCAGCTCCACTGTATAGCCCTCGATAATCTGAATCGTCGGCCCTATGCCCTTAACAAGATTTACCCGTGCGAACGTACACGGCATGATTCCCGCCGTCGAATAGGACGAGGAAAAGCCGCCGCCACGGAAATAACCAAGATTCGCCGAACACCATTTTGTCGCCTCAAGGCAGGAATTTATATCATCCTCAGTCATATCCCACCACTTTTTCATCATGGATTCGCCGTTTTCGTCCTTAACAGCGCCCGTTCCGTCCAAAGCCGCCGCACCGGAGTTGATCAGGTGAATAAAGCCGTTTTTGGCGACACCGTCGGGCTTCCAGCCCGTTACACGCTCGACAGCTTCGGGACTCCAGTATGTACGAACGTCGGCGAAAACCGCCGCCTGTGCCGAAAGCTTGTGCAGAAAAAGCTGTGTAACTCCGTTTAAACCGTCATTTTCGGTTGCAAATGTCATGCTTTCACGCTTGCCGTTCCAGTCAAAGGTTGAATTAAGAATTGCCTCCGTAAAATCGGCATTCGGCATGAAATCAGTCCATTGCCTCTGCCCCTGAAAGCCGCCCAAAACAGCGTTTCTGCCCTTTGCCTCCTCATGCCAGCCCATTTCGGCAAGCTTTGGATTGCCGTGGAGAATATCCATGACGATAAGCGTCATTTTGGCGATAAATTCCCAGTCCTTTTCCTTTTCCTCAGCAGTTTTCGGCTTTTCGTTTATGTCAATGCCCTCTTTGCAGTTGTTTTTAATCCAATCAAGAGCAATTTCATATTCGTCATGGTCGTAAATTTCAAGCTTTTCACGGCGGATTATTTCGCTCATATCAACCCATTCGGGGTGAATGCCAAGGTAATTTCTGAAAAAATCCTCATTGCAGTACGAGCCGGCAATGCCCATCGCCACAGCGCCGATATTAACATAGCTTTTGTTGCGAAGCCCGCCGACCGCAACCGCACAGCGTGCAAAGCGCAGAATCCTTTCCTCGACATCGGCGGGAATTTCCCTGTCGCCAATGTCCTTGACGTCATGACCGTAAATCGAATAGGCGGGCTGACCGATTTGCGCATACGCAGACATTGCCGCCGCAAGGAAAACAGCGCCGGGGCGCTCTGTGCCGTTAAAGCCCCAAACCGCCTTGATTGTGTGCGGATTTTCATCAATAACCTGCGTGATATAGCACCAGCAGGGCGTAACCGTGAGGGTTGCGACGACGTTTTCCGTGGCGAATTTTTCGGCGCAGGCGGCGCTTTCCGCATAGCCGCCGATTGTCGTGTCGGCAATTACGCATTCGACCTTTTCGCCGCTTGTGTGCCGAACCTTAGAGGAAATAAGCTCTGCCGCCGCCTTTGCAAGCTCCATTGTCTGGACCTCAAGGCTCTCACGGACACCGAATTGCCGCCCGTCGATAACAGGGCGAATGCCGATTTTTGGTAACATAATAACCCTCCAATGTCAATTTATTTGAAATAGTCAACTCCGCCTTTAAACAGAGGTTGAATTTTGATGCCGCAGTCGTCGGGAATATTCGCCATACAGCCGTCCCAGACACGCTCGCTGTGACCCATTTTGCCAAAAACCCTGCCGTCAGGGGAAATGATGCCCTCAATTGCGTGAACAGAGCCGTTCGGGTTGAACTCTAGAGCCATCGTCGGTTCGCCGCTGAAATCGACATACTGAGTTGCGATTTGTCCGTTTGCGGCAAGCTTTTGGATAACCTCCTCACTTGCGACGAACCTGCCCTCGCCGTGTGAAATGGGAATATTATGAATTTCATCAAGCTTGCAGTGCGACAGCCACGGGCTTTTGTTCGTGCATATTCTCGTCATTGCCATCTGCGACTGGTGCCTGCCTATGGTATTAAATGTAAGCGTAGGGCTTTCAGCCGTAAGCGGAACAATTTCGCCGAAAGGAACCAAGCCAAGCTTGATAAGCGCCTGAAAGCCGTTGCAGATGCCGATCATAAGCCCGTCACGCTTGTAAAGCATATTGTGAACCGCATCGGTAATCTGCGGGTTGCGGAAGAAAGCGTTGATGAATTTTGCGCTTCCCTCCGGCTCGTCGCCGCCCGAAAAGCCGCCGGGAATAGCGATTATCTGGCTTTGCTCAATGCTTTTGATAAAGGCGGAAATGCTTTCCTCCATGTCGGCGGGGGTGAGGTTGCGTATTACGAAAACCTCGGGTGTGCCGCCCGCACGCTTGAATGCCGCCGCTGTGTCCAATTCGCAGTTTGTACCCGGGAAGACAGGGATTAAAACGTGCGGTGAAGCGGTTTTGCCGCCGCATTTGATGGTTATTCCGCCGCTATAACTATATTTATTCGGTTTCGGCAGCTCGGGAAGCGTGTTTTTAAACACAGGCTCAAGCACGTTGTTCCATTTTGCTTCCAGTTCGTTGAGGTCAAGAACCAGCCCGCCGCTTGTAAGCGTGAAGTCGGCGACGGTTTCGCCGATTATTTCAACATCGCTTACATTCTCAGTTAATTCCAGCACGAACGAACCGTAAAGCGGAGCAAAAAGCTTATCCTTGTCCATTTCGTCAAGCCTTGCGCCGATTTTGTTGCCAAGCGCCATTTTGAAAACTCCCTCGCCGATTCCGCCCATTTGAACCGCCCATACGGCGACCGCTTTTTTCTCCCTGATAAGCCGCTCGACCGTCCTGAACACGGACTTTACGCTGTCAAAAACAGGGAGGTTGTTCTCGTCGAATTTCGGTTGGACATAGCCGATTTTATGTCCGGCATTTTTAAATTCCGCGGAGATTATTTCGCCTGTTTTCGCCGTGGTTACCGCAAATGAAGTCAGTGTCGATGGGACGTCGATATGCTCGAAGGTGCCGCTCATTGAGTCTTTGCCTCCGATTGCCGCCAAGCCAAGCTCAAGCTGTGCCTTATAAGCGCCTAAAAGCGCCGCAAACGGCTTGCCCCAGCGCTTTGGGTCGCCTTGAGTGCGGGGGAAATATTCCTGAAAGGTAAGCCACGATTTTTCGGCTGTTCCGCCCGCCGCAACAAGCTTTGCAACGCTGTCAATCACTGCCAGCATTGCGCCGTGATAGGGAGAGGAATTTGTGAGGTGGGGGTTAAAGCCCCACGCCATAAGCGAAGCGGTCGTCGTGTCGCCGTCAGTCGGAAGCTTTGCCGCCATTGCTTGCACCGGCGTTTGCTGGGTTTTTCCGCCATAAGGCATAAGCACCGTGCCACAGCCGATAGAGCTGTCAAAGCGGCTTACCAAGCCCTTTTGCGAGCATACGTTCAAGTTTGTGACAAGGCTTTCCCAGCCCGATTTCGTGTTATCAAAGTCGTTTTTAAAGCAGATTGCTGCGTCGTCAACCTCAACCGTCGTGTGCTTTTCAGCGCCGTTCGAGTTTAAGAAATCACGTGATAAATCAACGATAGTTTTGCCGTTCCAAAGCATTTTAAGCCGCTTTTCCGCCTTAACCTCGGCGACCTCTGTCGCCTCCAGATTTTCAACGTTCGCAAGCTCGATAAACCGCTTGACGTCGGACTTTCTGACGACAACCGCCATACGCTCTTGACTTTCGGAAATGGCAAGCTCTGTTCCGTCAAGCCCGTTATATTTTTTGGGAACTTTGTCAAGATTTATTAAAAGTCCGTCGGCAAGCTCGCCGATTGCGACGGAAACACCGCCCGCACCGAAGTCATTACAACGCTTGATAAGGCGAGTAACCTCGGGGTTTCTGAACAGACGCTGAATTTTGCGTTCCTCAGGAGCGTTACCCTTTTGAACCTCTGCGCCGCATTCTTCCAGACTTTCCAAGCTGTGGGATTTTGACGAACCAGTCGCCCCGCCGCAGCCGTCACGTCCTGTTCTCCCGCCGAGTAAAATAACGGCATCGCCCGCATCAGGCACTTCTCGAATAACATTTTCAGCGGGCGCAGCCCCGATTACAGCGCCGATTTCCATGCGTTTCGCCATATAGCCGGGGTGATAAATCTCATGGACGTGCCCTGTCGCCAAGCCAATCTGGTTGCCGTAGGAGGAATAGCCCGCCGCCGCCGTTGTTGTGATTTTACGAGGCGGAAGCTTGCCCGCAATCGTCTTTTCCACGGGCAAAAGAGGGTCGGAAGCGCCCGTCACACGCATTGCCTGATAAACGTACGAGCGCCCCGAAAGCGGGTCGCGAATTGCTCCGCCGAGGCAGGTCGCCGCACCGCCGAAAGGCTCGGTTTCGGTGGGGTGGTTGTGAGTTTCGTTAAGCTTTTTCGCCGCCAAGGTCGCAATATCCATGAGCGTAATCGGCTTGTTTTCACGTCCAAGCTCGTTGCGGTCGGCGATATATTCCTTATAGGTATCGGCTATAAACTGCGGCTTGATATCAGCGCTGTCTATGGTTGTTAAGAACGTTGTATGGCGGCAATGGTCGCTCCAGTATGTGTCAATCATGCGAATTTCTGTAATTGTTGGGTTGCGGCTTTCGCCCTTGAAATATTGCTGACAAAAGGCGATGTCGTCGCTGTCCATGGCAAGCGCATAGTCGCTTATAAACCTGTCCAAGCCCGCCTTGTCAAGGTCGATAAACCCGTCCAGAACAGCAACCTCAGTCGGAATTTCATACCTTGCCTCAAGCGTGGAAAAGCTGTCAAAACCGCATTCGCGCGCCTCAACGCCGTTGATCAAATATGCTTTAATCTTTGCAAGCTTTTCGTCGTCAACGTCGCCTTTAAGCAGGTAAATTTTTGCTGATTTAACCGTCGGACGCTTGCCCTTGCAAAGCATCTGAATGCACTGTGCGGCTGAATCCGCACGCTGGTCGAACTGTCCGGGCAAAAACTCCACGGCGAACATTTTTTCGTCAGCGGAAAGACTGGGAAGCTCGGAAAAAGCGTTGTCAACAGGCGGCTCGGAAAACACCGTTGTAATTGCTTTTTCGAAGTTTTCACCGGAAATTCCCTCAACGTCATAGCGGTTGATAATCCGCACGTTTTCAATCCCCTCAACCCGCAGAACCGTGGTTAAATCGGCGAGAACGTCCCGCCCCTCAACAGCAAATTCGGGCTTTTTTTCGGCATAAATTCGATAAACTGGCATGATTTTCTCCTTAGATTTTATATTAATGTTCCAACACAAAAATCGTCCTGAACATCGGTTATCATCACATTTGCAAGGCTGTGGCGCATCAGCTCTGCGCCGAAAATCCTCACGGGAGTATAATTCGGCGTAAAGCCGTTTACAAAAAGCGGATTTGTCTGCTTTTCAATCAAAACGCTCTGCCTTGTGCCGACCTGTTTTTCCAGAAATATCCGTTCGGCATTTTTTGCGGTTTCAGCCATTTTTGCCGCACGCTCTGCTTTGATTTTTTGGGGAACCTGATTTGGAAATTCCGCCGCCCTTGTTCCCTCTCTTATTGAGTATGGAAATACATGGATTTTAGCATAGCCAAAGCCTTCCGCAAAAGCAAGCGATTCTTCAAATTCCTCATCGGTTTCGCCCGCAAAACCAACCATAATATCGGTTGTTATGGCGCAATCGGGGAAATGCTTTCTCAAATTTGCGGCAAGCGCACGATACTCCGAAACGGTATAGTGCCGCCGCATTCGGGCAAGGGTTCTGTCACAGCCGCTTTGAACCGACATATGAAAATGCGGGCAGAATTTCGGCTGTGCCGCCATGCGTTTGACGTCGTCGTCGGTGATTAATTCAGGCTCGAGCGAGCCTATCCGCACACGCTCAATCCCCTCCACAGCGCAAGCCGCCTCGATTGCGTCTGCCATTCGCAAGCCTGTTTCCCTGCCATAGCAGGTAATGTTTATGCCGACGAGAACAACTTCCTTTTGCCCGTTTAAAGCGTGAAATCTCACCTCGTCAACAATGTCCGAAATCGGGCGGGAACGCACCGCACCTCGCGCCTTAGGGATTATGCAATAGCTGCAAAACCTGTCACAGCCGTCCTGATAGACGGGCGGGTTTGGTCGG
>CAZYRV010000020.1:8979-11087 GCA_964649485.1 uncultured Oscillospiraceae bacterium
AAAACTGGTTGCAGCCGTCCTGAATTTTAATAGACGGGCGGGTTTGGTCGGCGGTTGAAAAACCTATATCCATAAATTTACTGGGAATTGAATCTATGCTTACAAGCCTTTCGTGCTTACTTAAAAATTCTGTTATTTCGTCGGCAAGCTTGGCTTTGTCCGCTGTTCCTGTGATTATATCAGCGCTTGAAAGCGCCCTTGCCTTATCGGGAAAAGCCTGCGGAAAGCACCCTGTAAGCACGATTACGGCATTCGGATTTGCCGAACGAAAGCGCCCGATTGCTTGCCTTGCTTTTTTGTCGCCCTGCGCCGTAACCGTGCAGGAATTTACAATATATACATCGGCGATTTCGCCGTTGTCGGCTTGCACAAAGTCTTTTTCCAGTAAAGCTCTGGAAATTGCCCCGCTTTCATAGTGGTTGACCTTACAGCCAAGAGTGTATATGGAAAACTTTATCAATTTTTCCTCCGAAAAGGGTTGTCATATTTGTCCAAAAACGAGCATAAGCTTTGTCGAGGTGGTATTTATGAAAGAAAAGCTCTGGCTCTCAAGCATAATTGGTGTTCTGTCCTGCTATTTATTGTCAATATTCTGGAAAACGCTGTTTATTTCAAGCGGCTTTTCGTGGCTTGCGCCGATAAGCCCTGTAAACACGAGCGTTTTTGAAGGGCTTAAGGTCCTTGTTTTCCCGTTTTTGCTCTATTCTACGGTGGAATTTATTGTCATTAAGCCCTATGCAAAACAATTTGTCGCCGCAAAGGCTTCCGCAGTTTTTATCATGCCTGTTTTCGCCGCAATTGCACATTATTCCTATGTTTTCTTTACGGGCGAAACGCTTGTTCTCGCCGAAACCTTAATCATTGCCGCCGCTTTTGTTGTCGGATTCGCATCATTTTACGGCGTTTATAGCTCCAGAACCGATTTCACAGGTCAGCTTGTTCCTGCCATACTGGTAATTTTATCAGTCATTTCCATGTTCGTGGTTTTCACCTATCTGCCGCCAAAGGCAGAGCTTTTCCGTGACCCGAACACCGATGGCTATGGGATTTTAAGCTATTACGCACAGAAAATTGTCGCCCTTGCAGAGCTTGTTTAACCTAAAAGCTCGTCAGGAAGCTTCCCTGTGAAAAACATCGTTATTGTTGCGTGGCTTAACAGCTTGCCTGCGTCATTTGTGATATTAACGCTGAAAACGGCGGTTTTTCTGCCCTTGTGGATAACCTCCGCCTCCGCCGTGATTTTTCCGCCCGTACAGGGACGGATAAAATTAATGCTGCCGTCGATAGTGGTAACGTTTTCACCGTACGTAACCGCCCCTGCGCCCGCCGACAAATCGGCAAGGCTGAAAAGCAAGCCGCCGTGGACGACGCCGTTCAGGTTAAGTCCGTCTGCCGTCAGATTGAGCGACATTCTGGCATAGCCCTCTCTGATTTCCTCCGTGACAATTCCGTTGTGGCGGGAAAAGCCCGCACTGTCAAAAAAGTTTTTGATTTTTTCTTGGTTCAATTCTTTCTCCTACACATATTAATCCATTAATTCCTCGTCGTTCCAGTCTGAAAATCTAAGGGCGACGAGAGTGTTTTTTCCGCCTGCACGTGATACAATATATTCCATGTATTTATCAGGAGCAGGCTCTGTTCCCGACATTCCGGGGATAATCATCGCTGACGGCGGCATATAGCCGACCGTGAGGGTGTAGGTGTCGCCGACAACCTCAATATCCTCGATTTCGGGATAGTATGGGATATAGCTTATTTTTTCCGGCACGATATAAGACTTTATGCTCTCGTCATAGCGAAAGGTAAGCTCTGTCGTTCCGACTGCTTCGTGGACAAGCGGGTCTGTCTGGGCGAAAAGCTTGTTTGCGGCAATCTCGACGTCAACCTGCGGAATCTGTATATAGCGACCCATTTTTGTATAGCCCGACAAGTCGTTTTTTAGGAGTATTTCCCATATCGCACACTTGATTTTGACGCTGTTTTTGATTTCGTTCGGGCTTTCAAAGGTGTTTATATCGTTCAGCACGACCGGATAGATAAATGCGGCAAGCTCGTTTTCGACAGAGCTGTCGTCGGAAAGCCCCGAAAAAAAGCCGATTATCGAGTTT
>CAZYRV010000020.1:11108-11538 GCA_964649485.1 uncultured Oscillospiraceae bacterium
ATAGCCATTGCCAAAACAAAAATTCCAAGCGCAAAATAGGCGCGTTTTTTTGACGGCGGCGTGTCCGAAACAGGCTCTGAAAGCGTTTCCACGCCGAGCACATCTGCGTTTGCCTCGCCGCCCTCGTCTAAAATTCCGACAAGGCTTGAAAGCACGGGAACTTTTTTTTCAGCCTTGGCGCTTTCCTCCTCCGCCGTCGGGTTTACCGCTTTTCGTACCCGCCCCGTAATTATACTTTTTTTTATATTTATCAGCTCCTTCAGCGGATTTGTCCGTTTCCGTCAATGATATATTTGTATGTGGTAAGCTCTCTAAGCCCCATCGGGCCTCTTGCGTGAAGCTTTTGGGTTGAGATTCCGATTTCTGCGCCCAAACCAAACTCAAAGCCGTCGGTAAAGCGGGTGCTTGCGTTTACGTAAACCGCCGCCGC
>CAZYRV010000020.1:11548-13335 GCA_964649485.1 uncultured Oscillospiraceae bacterium
ATCGATTCGTTCTTGAAAAAGTCGGGCATTTTCAAAGCTTTTGGTGACAATCGCTTCGCTGTGCTTTGTGCCGAATTTGTTTATGTGTTCGATTGCTTGTTCGAGGTCTTTGACGACGGCAACCGTGATTTTATAGTCGTTAAATTCCGTTGCGAAATCAATTTCTGACGCAACCGCACAGCCAAGAACCGAGGCGGTTTCGCAATCTCCGAGAATTTCAACCCTTCCCTCCCACATTGCTTTAAGGCGGGGCAAAAACTCCGCCGCAACGGCTTCGTGGACAAGCAGGCTTTCGATTGCGTTGCACACTGAAGGGCGCTGGGTTTTGGCATTGTCGGCGATTTTAAGCGCCATGTCAAGGTCGGCGCTTTCGTCAACGAAAAGGTGACAGTTGCCCTCGCCTGTTTGTATTACGGGAATGGTAGAATTTTTCATCACGGACTGGATAAGCCCCTTGCCGCCCCTCGGAATAAGCACGTCAACATAAGCGTTAAGCCGCATAAGCTCTGCTGCCGCCTCACGTGAGGTGTCCGTGACAAGCTGGACAATGTTTTCGGGGAGGGAATTTTCGGCAAGAGCCTGTCTGATTATATTTACAAGCGCTGTGTTTGAGTTTATCGCATCGCTTCCGCCTCGGAGAATGCAGACATTGCCCGATTTAAGGCAAAGCGCCGCCGCATCAACGGTCACGTTTGGTCTTGACTCAAAAATAATCCCGATTGTTCCAAGCGGAACACGCTTTTTCACGATAGAAAGTCCGTTTGCAAGCGTTTCGCCGCCGATTACCTCGGAAACAGGGTCTTTAAGCGCAACAACCTGCCTCACTCCCTCGGCGATTCCCGCAATTCTCTCAGCGGTAAGCGTAAGCCTTTCCGTCATTGCCTTTGAAAGCCCGTTTTCCTTTGCGTTTAACAGGTCTTTTCCGTTTTCGGCAAGAATTTCGTCTGTTTTTTCAACCAAAAGCTCTGCAAGCCGTCCGAGAACGGCATTTTTTTTCGCTGTTCCCACGCCGGAAAAAAGGGTTTCCGCACGCTTTGCGTTTATCCCTAAGCCTTCGATATAAGTCATCTTATCTCTCCTTTAAAAACCGTACAAATGGCTTTGTTATCAAATAAATCGTATAGAATTGACGGGCGCTCGCCGTTTATTACGACGGTGTCGATGCCGTCGGCGGTTGCGATTGTCGCCGCCTCAAGCTTTGTAAGCATACCGCCCGAGGCAAGCTCGCTTCCTTTGCCCTTTGTTGCGGCGATAAGCTCGTCGGTGATTCTGTCAACCTCGGGGATAAGCTTTGCGTCAGGCTCTTTCGGGTTTTTGTCAAAAACTCCGTCAACGTCCGTCAAAAGCACAAGCAAATCCGCCCCGCAAAGGCTTGCGACCATTGCGGAAAGGGTATCGTTTTCGTCAAAATCAAGCTGTGCAATCGAAACGGTGTCGTTTGCGTTTATAATCGGTATACAGCCCATTTCAAGCAGGGTTTCGAAAGTGTTTACGACGTTTTTTCTCCGTTCGGGGTTGCTTATTACGTCACGGGTAAGCAATATCTGCGCAACGGTATGGCTGTATTTGGAAAATTCTCTGTCATAAATGCTCATAAGCTCGCACTGACCGATTGCGGCGCAGGCTTGCTTTGTGGGAATATCCTTAGGGCGTGCCTTAAGCCCGACCTTTCCGACACCGACGCCGATTGCGCCCGACGTGACAAAAACTATTTCCCTGCCCGAATTTTTTATGTCGGACATAACCTCAATAAGCTCTGCAACCCGCCTTATGTTGAGGTTCCCCGT
>CAZYRV010000020.1:13345-15085 GCA_964649485.1 uncultured Oscillospiraceae bacterium
CCCCACCTTTATAACAATTCTTTTTTTGCTTGAAAAATCCACGTTCGTCCCTCTATTCTGTTTTTTCAGTCGCCTCGATTGAGATTTTGTACGTCCCCGTGACCCACGATTTCGTGCTTGTAGTAATCGTAAAGCTTATTCCGACCTCCTGAATTCCCTCCTTGACGGTTACGCCGAGAAGGTTTGCCGTTGCGTAAATATCCGACGAGGTAAGGGCGGCGATGTCTTCGGACGGGCCAATCACGTTTACGTAGTTAATCACGTTTGTAAGCGATTTAATGTCAAAATTATTCGGCGCATTTATTATGCTTATATTGTCAACCTCAAAGCTCAGCTTGCCGTAATCCTCGTTTTCGAACATTATTTTCGCCGTCGTGTTGCCCGAAAGGTTGCCATAGCCTGACGGAAGCGTAATCGGAATCATTGTTGACGAATCGGGATTAATCGTTGATAAATCAAGCACTCCGAGGTTTATTTCCGAAAGATTGTCGATTGTGTCGTCGGGAGATGAAATGGTTATTTCAGAGGGAATGATTTTATATTTTAAGCTCTTTATGTTGAAGTTTGACGGCACGTTTGTAAAGCTGAAGGTAAGCGGGAGGGTTTTCTGCTTGTAAATCGGAATGTGGACGGAGGCGGTGTCGATGCTTTTTGTAAGGTCCTCATTTTCGATTTTTGCGCCCGATTTGTTATAGAGAATAATGTCCGCCTTTGCATCGTAGGATTCTATTATATCGCCCGAAAGCTGACTTTTTGCGGCGACATAATCAATCGTGTTTATAAGCCTTTCCGAGCCTGTGACGGTGATTTTTTGCGGAGAAGCAACAAGCTCGCCCATTTTATAGTCGGCGGGAATGCTTATGCCTTCTGCTTGCGGCACAAGGTCGAACTCCTTGGAAATGATTTTATCGACTGTTATGTCAACCGTAATCGGCGTAACCGTGCGGATTGAAACATCTTCATCCTGGCGGGGGGAAATGTTTACCTGAACCTTGTACGGGCCTGTTCCTCTGACGGCGGAAAGGTCAAGCGCCGCGCGGAAATTGTCGGCGGTAAGTCCGGCAAGCACGGCACGCTCGCCCTCGACATAGGCGGTTGCCTCCTTGGGGATTTCGCTTGTAATCTGAAGGTTATTGTCAAGCATATAGTCTGTGTAGACGACCTCGACGGGGATTTTTGAAATGTCCGTCTGCTGGACGGGAAAAACGTTTATCGTCGTCATTATCCATGCGAAAACCGCAAGTCCAACCGCAAGAATCACGGTTTTAAAATCCTTGGTAATCGCATTCTTTATTTTACCGAAAAATTTCGCCATAATCAATCCTTTCTCGGTTTTGCAGGAAGCTTTGGTTTTTTACGGATTTTATCCGTCGGCTCTGGGATAAGTCTTGCCGTGAGAAGCCGTATAAGCGACTCTTTGGTAAACCCTCGTGTAAGCGTTCCGTTTTCCGCAACCGAAACCATTCCTGTTTCTTCGGAAACAGCGATGACAACAGCGTCCGAAACCTCGCTCATGCCGATTGCGGCACGATGGCGAGAGCCTAAGTCCTTTGAAATAAGCTCTTCCTTCTGCGGCTTTGGCAGAAAACAGCCCGCCGCATAGACAAGACCGTCACGGATAATGACTGCGCCGTCGTGCAGGGGAGTGTTCGGATAGAAAATATTGCACAAAAGCTCTGCGCTTGGCACGGCACGGACGATTGTGCCTGTGTCGATTTGCTCGCCTAATCGGGTTTGCCT
>CAZYRV010000020.1:15095-17755 GCA_964649485.1 uncultured Oscillospiraceae bacterium
TTTCGATCACGATTAAAGCGCCCGTCGCCGTATGCGAAAGCCGAAAGCAAGCCTCCGCAATCTCCTTGATTGCGCCCTCAGCACCGCCGATTTCGTTGCTTCCCTCAAAATTTATCGCAATATTCGACACCTTTGTCCGCCCCATTTTTTCAAGAACACGGCGGAATTCGGGCTGGAACATGATGATGACGGCGATAATTCCCACCTGAAAAAAGTTTTCCAGAATAAAATTCATTACACGGAACTTGTCGCCGAACTGGTTTATGAGGATAAATGCGCCGAAAAGGAAAAGAATGCCTTTTAAAAGCTGTTCGGCACGGGTTTCGTGGACAAGCTTTATACCTTTATAAAACAGGAAAGAAAGCACGAGCATTTCAATAATGTCGTACACCTGTATTTTCGTAATCAGAAAGCCAAGGCCCTGAAAAAACGAAGTGAAAAATTCCTGCAATAATCTCACACCAATCAATTTAAACTTTGTATTGCTTTATACGGCTTGAGCGTTTTTATGCCGTTATTTTTTTCGTAATTATAAATCCTTTGCCGCAGAGAGAAGCCTTTCATTCTATTTTAACAATTTTTTGTGATAATTTCAAGTGTAAAAGCGCTTTTTTATAAAATATTCTTTGCCAATTAATTTCCGTACTGTTATAAGTGCGGAAAAAGCGGCTTGCTGTTGCTTTTTGCGGTGAAATTTGCCGCAGGTGTTCAAAACGTTTCTTGACTTTTGGCATTTGGGGCATTATACTAGTACTAATCTCTGATTGAAACGCTTCCCAAAAAATCTTCGCAAAAGCCATAAATTCAAGCTTTCGCTCGATTTTTTGGAGCATTTCTAATCGAGATTCAGTACAATACTAATCTCTGATTGAAATGCTTCCCAAAAAATCGTCGCAAAAGCCATAGATTCAAGCTTTCGCTCGATTTTTTTGGAGCATTTCTAATCGAGATTCAGTACAATAACGACTATCATTTTGAAAAGGGGGCGGAATATGAAGAAAATATTGTCTGTTGCGGCGATATTGATTGCGGTTGCCGCAAGCATATTCCTTTCGTTTTCAGAATCGTGGTACGCAGAGGGAAACGCTTTGGCGGAAAAGGGAAGCATTACAATCGACGGCGAAAATCTTGACGACGAAATATTGCGGCTTTCCACGCTTTGGGAATATTATGAGGGCGAGCTTTTGACTCCGAAAAGCTTTGAAGGCGAAAGCAAGCCCGTCCCCACGGGATATATAAACCCCCTTGGCACGATAATAAGCGATTGCTATGACAAGCCGCTTGCTATTTCCGGAGCAAAAACCTTCCGTGTTTTTATAAAAGGGCTTGTACCGGGCAGAACCTACGGTATTTCCCTCGACAATGTCCGTGCGGCATCGGCAATTTATATTGACGGCAAGTTTGCGTCAAAAAGCGGTGTTCCGGCAGTGAACATGGCGGACTATACGTCGGGGAAAAGGCTTTATTTCGCCTTTTTCACAGCAACTGAAAAGCCGACGGAGGTTTTGCTTCAGGTCGCCAATTTCGAAACACCCTTTGAGGGGCTTTCATACGATATAACCATAAGCCACCAGCAATATGCCGCAAACAAGGCGCTTTCGCTTTACGCAACGGAAATTTCGGGAATGGCGCTCTGCTTTTTTCTCGGCGTTTATTATATTCTGATTTTTTTCTCGAATAAAGAGCAAAAACGGTATTTTTTTGTTTCGGGACAGATGCTTTCGCTTGCTCTTGTTTATTATATAAATGGCATCAAGGTCGTAAACGACGCAATGTACTCATTCGGCTATGTGTTTTTTCTGCGTATTCAGTCGCTTGCCTTGCTTTCTCTCGGCGTGTTTACGGCACTTATAATTCTGCAAACCTATGAGGATATGCTCAGCCGTGCGGTTTCACGTATGTTTATCGGTTTTTCCGCCGTTTGCGCCGTGCTTACGCTTTTCCATTCATCGGGAGGAATATCTTGGATTTATGCCGTTTCACAGTTCGTTTTCGTGATTTATCTTCTGTACTGCGTTATTGCAATGGTTTTAATCATGGGCGAACAGCAAAAGCGAAGCAGTAAGTTTATACGGATTGATATTTTCATGTACACGCTTCTTTGCATAGGCCAGCTTGTCCGCATTATGTGGGAAATGAATATTGCGGCATCAAGGCAGATAAGCATGACGGCGCTTATGATTTTTGCCGTGCTTTCACAGTTTATACCCGCAATTAAATTTCTTGAAAACATAAACTCTATGAAGCATATGGACAAGGTTAAGGACGATTTTATAATCGGCTCGTCCTATCGTGTAAAAGCGCCGATAACCACCATTCAAAGCCTTTCTGCCGCCGCACTTGACGCAAGCGATTCTGTTCGGCGAAGCGCCCTTGAGGATATTCACGGGATTGCCCGTGAGGTAAGCGGCGAAATAAGCGCTATTCTTTCTGTTTCCGCTCTGGACGGGGCGGCGCCTTCATCGTCCGCCGTGCCATCAAGCCTTTTTCTTGTTGTTGAAATGGTGCTTGAGGAGTTTCGGCATAATCGCCCCGAATATTTTTACCGTTTTCGCAACAGCATCGACAAAAGCATATATGCCCAGATTGATCCAAGCATATTGAGGAAGATCTTGTCAAGCATTTTTGCGCTTTGCGCCGAAGAATGCGGCGAAGTGCTT
>CAZYRV010000020.1:17770-22280 GCA_964649485.1 uncultured Oscillospiraceae bacterium
ATCCTTCGGCAAGGCGGAAATCTGTATAGAGCCGCATGGCGGCAAGACGGAAAACCTTTTTATGGGCAGGTTTGGAAGCGGCTTTTCGCTTACGCTTGAGGGCAGGGCGATTTCGAGAGTCCTTTCCCGTTTGGGCGGCGGCTTTACGGCGGACACTCGGGCGGGGATAATTAAAATAATCCTCCCGCTTGCCTATCGTGCGCAAAAGCATGATATAAAAAGCTTTATGTCGTCGGTTGGTTCGACGCATTCCGACGATCCGAGCCTTGCGCCGCTTGGCGTGCTTGTCGCCGATTCAGAAGCGGTTGATATAATGGCGGTTCAGGCGATTCTTTCCCACCGCGGGTATAATGTATTCGGCGCTTCTGACCTTAAAACAGCTCGTGAAATTATCAAAAAGGAAAAAATTCATCTTGCGATTATTTCCGAAATGCTTTCCGACGGCCTCGGAACAGAGCTTTGCGCCGAAATCAGAAAAAGCTTTTCATCGCTTGAGCTTCCAGTGCTTTTAAGCGTTGTTTCGGCAAGCGAGGACGACCTTGAAATTGCCGCACATTCAGGCTTTAACGACTTTATAAAAAAGCCGTTCGACAAAAGCGAGCTTGCCGCAAGGACAAAAAATCTGACTTCGCTTAAAGAGCTTACTGTCGAAACCGCCAAAAGCGAGCTTGCTTTCGCAAGGGCGCAGATACGCCCGCACTTTCTCCACAATGCGATAAATACGATTGTTTCGTTTTGCTATACCGACGGGGAGGCGGCGGCTCGGCTTTTGACTGATTTAAGCCAATATCTGCGCTATTCCTTTGATTTTGACCCGCAAAACGACATTGTTACTCTGGGCAAGGAAATAGGGCTTGTAAAAGCGTTTGCCGATATTCAAAGCGCCCGTTTTTCCAATAAAATACACATTGAATACGATATAGAAAAAGCGTCGGGTGCGCTTGTCCCTGCGTTTTGCATTCAGCCGCTTGTCGAAAATTCAATCAAGCACGGCTTTGACGGGGAAAATCCGCTTAATATAAAGGTAAGCGCCGAAACCACCGACCAAAGCCTTGTAATAACCGTCGCCGACGACGGCAGGGGAATTTCTGCGGAAAGGCTTGCCGAGATTGAGGCGGACAATAATTGCGGCATAGGAATCAAAAGCGTAAGAAAGCGGCTTGCCGATTTTTACGGCGGAAGCCTTGAAATAAGCGGCGGCTTAGGCTTGGGGACGACCGTCCGCATGGAGATGAAAATAATTTCGGGAGGTGACGGGCATTAAAGCGATAATAGTTGACGACGAGCTTCCCGGACTTAATCTGATGAAGCTTTTGCTTGAAAAGCACGGAGGCTTTGAGATTGCCGCCGCACACACAGACCCGCAAAAGGCGCTTGCCGACATTGAAAGGCTTCGCCCTGACGTGCTTTTCACCGATATGGAAATGCCGAAAACCTTCGGGATAGAGCTTGCAAGGCAGGCGATTGCGATAAAGCCGGATATTGCGGTTGTTTTTATCACCGCACACAGCCAATATGCACTTGAAGCCTTTGACGTGGGCGCTGTTCATTATATATTAAAGCCGCTTTCGCCCGAGGGGATTGCGGTTGCGGCAGAACGGCTCGGCGCAAGGGCGGGGCTTTCCAATTCGCAGAAGAGTCTGGTAATAACCGCACTCGGCGGCTTTGATGTCGTTTGCGGCGACAAGCATATCAGGTTTCCGACGGCAAAGGTGAAGGAGCTTTTTGCCTGCTTTACGGCGAAAAGAAACGATTATCTTGAAAAGTGGTGGCTTTGCGAGCGCTTGTGGGAGGGCTTTCCCCCTCAAAAAGCCGCCCATAATCTGCACAGCAGTATAAGCCGCCTTAAGCTTGCCCTTTCAGAGCTTGGCGCTGATAATGCCGTAATAAGCGAAAACGGGCGCTATCGCCTTGATACGGCGCTTTTTTCCTGCGACTTCTGGGAGCTTGAGGAAAAGCTTTCCGAGGCGGCGGCAAGCGGCGGTTCAAACCGAAGCTTTAACCGCCTTATCGACCTTTACAAGGGCGACTTGTTCGGTGAGGAGGATTTTATATGGGCATATCCGATCCGTGAAAAAATTTTTCAGGATTATGTCGTGTTTTTGCGCAGGGAAGCGGATTTGTATATAAGCTCGAAGGCTTATGCCTTGGCAGAGCCGTTTTTGGAAAAGCTTTTTTCGATTAATCCTTGCGACGAAAGCTGTGCGTGCAGCCTTATGTCGCTTTACGCAAGGCGGTTTGACCGTGCCGCAATAAGCAAGGTGTACAGCGAGCTTAATTATTTCCTCACAGAAACGCTTGGTGTAAAGCCGCTTGAAAGCACCGTCGAGCTTTATAACAGGTATATAAAGGCAAAATAATAGGATTGCAGTTTTATTTATGAGCAATATGAACAGGAGGCAGGCTTGCTTAAGAAGATTTTATCGGCTGAAAGCTGTGCGAAATGCCGTTTTTGCTGTGTTTTCAGCCGTGATGATATATGGGAAGCGCCCGTGGTTTTTCCAGAGCTGCGTGACTATATAAACGAAAAAACTGCCCCGAAACAGGAGTTTATACCGTTTCGAGGCTCATATCTGATTAAAATGGATTTTAAGGACGGCGAATATATAACTACGTGTCCCATGCTTGGCGAAAGCGGCTGTGTTCTGGGCGACAAAAAGCCGTTTGACTGCAGAATCTGGCCGTTTCGCCCGATGGAACGTGACGGCAGGACGGTGATTACGATTTCTCCGCTTTGTCCGTCGCTTTCAAGCAAGCCTGCGGGCGAGCTTAAAGCTTTTCTTGACGAGGGGCTTGGAGAGCTTATTTTCAAAACCGCCGCCGAGCATCCGGAGATTATAAAGCCGTATATCGAGGGCTATGAGGTGGTTTTGGAAAAGTGAATTTTCTTATCCGAAGCTTATTTATTATTTAACAGCCATTACTCCCATTCCCGCCGCCGCCTTTCCTGCAATTGCCGCCGCAGTCGGGGCGCACCCCTTTATGCCCGCTTTGGCGGGCATAAAGCCCCGCTTTCGCTTTGCGAAAGCGGGGGGAATTTCGGGCTTTGCCCGAAATTCGGTGCGCCCCTGTGCGGGGGAGGGACTTCGCTTTCAGGCGGAGTCAAGCCTTGTATGGGGCTGAATTTTGCAAATGCGGGGCTTATGGTTGCTTACTCAACATAAACAAGCCGCAAAACTCCGGCACAGTGCCGAAGCCTTGCGGCTTTATGCATATTCATGAGTGCGAGCCTCAAATCAATTGTTGTCAAGCCCCGCCAAAAGCTCGTTCAGCTTTTCGACATAGCACTCTCCCATTTTGCTTAAAGCGACGCTTTTGTGCGAAATCCAGCCGACCTCAATCCTATCCTCAACCGCAAGCGGAACAGAGATAATATCCGTGCCGTTAAGCTCTGTGCTTATTATTCCCGTCGAAATCGTATAGCCGTCAAGCCCGACAATCAGGTTGAAAATTGTTGCTCTGTCGCTTACGAGGATTGCTTTTTTGCGGTAAGCCGTGCTTAAAATTTCCTCTGAAAAGTAAAACGAGTTATATTCGCCCTGTTCGAACGAAAGATAAGGATATTCCTCCAAATCCTTCAGAGTGACAGCTTTCTTGCCGGCAAGCGGGTGCCTTACGCTTATGAAAACGTGCGGCTTTGCGGTAAAAAGCGAATGAAAAACAAGCCCTTTTTCTCGGAAAAGCTTTTCCAAAACCTTGCGGTTAAACTCGCTTAAATAAAGCACTCCGATTTCACTTTTAAACAGGCGGACGTTTTCGATTATCTCATAGGTTCGGGTTTCTCTGAGGGCAAACTCATATTCGTCCTCGCCGAATTCCCGAATAAGCCGAGCAAAAGCATTGACCGAAAACGAATAGTGCTGGGTCGAAACGGAAAAAAGCCGCCGCGGAGATTTTTTGTTGAAAAAGCGGTTTTCGAGAAGCTCTGTCTGCTCGACGACCTGCCTTGCATAGCCAAGAAATTCAGAGCCGTGCGGCGAAAGCGAAATTCCTTTTCCCGTCCGCAGAAACAAGTCAAAGCCAAGCTCGCTTTCAAGCTCTTTTATAGAAGCGGAAAGGCTTGGCTGTGAGATGAAAAGCTGTTTTGCCGCCTCGCTTATAGAGCCGAACTTGACCGCTTCGATAAAATATTTAAGCTGTAAAAGCGTCATGTTTTCGGCTTTGTGACAAGCTTGTCAAAGGTGAACTTCTGAAGCTCGGCGCAGACAATGTCTGAAATGCGGCGAAAAGCGTGCTGGTAGGTACAGCCAAGCCCGTCCTTGTCGCAGGTGCATTCATAGCCGTCCTCAAGACAGCGGCTGAAACGGTATGTACCCTCGACAAGCTCGACCACGTCATAAAGGGAAATCTCATTAAGCGGGCGGGCAATTTCATAGCCGCCGTGGATTCCCTTAAAAGAGTTTATTATGCCGCCTGTGACAAGCTTGCGCAGGATTTTAAGCGAAAAGCGCAGGGGAACGTCCGTGTCCTCGGAGATGGTTTTTGCGTCAAGCCTTGCCGCCTTTACGGC
>CAZYRV010000020.1:22290-28603 GCA_964649485.1 uncultured Oscillospiraceae bacterium
ACAGTCGATTATCCTTATGGCATAGTCGGTTTCAAGCGTGATGTGCATGAACTTCCTCCTTTTTTCGCAGGGTAAGCTGTTTTGTGTGACGTCGCCGCAGAGTGCGGTAACGGGTAAATTCTATTCGGCGGCTTTAGTCCGCATAATCCTTGAGCCTCTTGCTTCTTGACGGGTGACGGAGCTTTCTAAGCGCCTTTGCCTCAATCTGGCGGATACGCTCTCGGGTGACCTTGAACTCTCTGCCGACCTCCTCAAGAGTGCGCTGTCTGCCGTCCTCAAGCCCAAAGCGAAGCCGCAAAACCTTTTCCTCACGGTCAGTAAGCGTTCCCAAAACCTCGATAAGCTGTTCCTTAAGCATGGTTCGTGAAGCCGCATCGGCAGGCGCAGGTGCGTCCTCATCGGGGATAAAGTCGCCGAGATGGCTGTCCTCTTCCTCGCCGATTGGCGTTTCAAGCGAAACAGGGTCTTGCGAAATCCTGATTATTTCCCGCACACGATCAACCGATAAGCCAAGCTCTTCCGCAATTTCCTCAACCGTCGGCTCGTGTCCGAGCTTGTGGAGAAGCTGGCTTGACGCTTTCTTGACCTTTGTGATTGTTTCAACCATATGGACGGGGATTCTGATTGTTCTTGCCTGATCGGCAATCGCCCTCGTGATTGCCGGACGAATCCACCATGTCGCATAGGTTGAAAATTTATAGCCCTTGGTATAGTCGAATTTTTCAACCGCCTTGATAAGTCCGAGATTGCCCTCCTGAATCAAGTCGAGAAACTGCATTCCTCGCCCGACATAACGCTTTGCAATGCTTACGACAAGGCGGAGATTGGCTTCGTTAAGCCTTCTTCTGGCATAAGGGTCGCCCTGCGCCATTCTTGACGCAAGCTCGATTTCCTCCTCCGGAGTCAAAAGCGGAACACGTCCGATTTCCTTGAGATAAATTTTCACGGGGTCGTCAATGGCGATTCCTTCGGTTGAAATTGACAAATCAAGGTCGTCGGAATCGGAAAAATCAAGCGCCGTGTCAAGGTCCTCGTCAACGGCAAAATCGTCAACTATTTCAATGTTATAGTTTTCAAAATCGTCATAAAGCTTGTTTATCTGCTCGACGTCAAAGTCAAGCTCTTCCAAAACGTCCGTGATTTCCTTTGTGGTAAGCTTTCCGTTTGCTTTTCCCTGATTTAAAAGCCCGCTTATAACCTGCCTGCTGTTTTCGTTGTTCATAATGATTGCTCCTGTTTCTTTATGGCATCGCCTCTGAAAAGCGGAAACTTTCTTTGGTTAAGCCTTATTTTTATATCGTCAAAAACCGATAAAATATTACTTTTTCTTTCTCGCAATCTCCTGCGCAAGCCTAAGCAGGTCGTCGGCGTCCATATCAGCCGCTTTTTTCGAATTCTGCCCGTCCTTGTGCCGTAAAATCGTGCTTATATAATCGTCAAGCGTTTCCATATCGGTTGGAAATTCTCGAAATTCGTTTATAATCGCTGTTATTTTACCCATTTCTTCTGTTGAAAATTCCTCGCCAAGTGCGGATAAATCAGGGTTTTGACCGTTTTTTAACAAGCTTTCAAGGCTTTTCGCAACCCTTTTGTGAAAAGAAGTGGGAAAATCGTCGAACTCAAGCTTTTCCATGATTTTTCCAAGCTTGTCCGGACTTTTAAACAAAAATGCGATTATTCCTCTTTCCGCCTTTGCCTCGGCGGGGAATTTCTCTGCCTCGGGGTTGATTTTATCACGTGCGGGTACAGCCGAAACAAGCTGTTTTCGCTCTTGCACGGCGCTTTTTTTCTGCCGTCGGCTTATTTCATAATTAACACCCTGCTCGACATTCGCCGTGCTTATTTCCGTAAGCTTTGCGACCTGTGAAATATGAACAGCCCTGTCAAGCCGGTTTTGAATCCCTGCCAAAAGCACAACCGCTTTCTTTAAAAATGCTGACTTGCCCTCGGTTGTGTCCATATCAACCGATTTCATAAGCTTTTTAAGCTCGAACTCAATCGCCGCCCCCGCTTTTTCAAGAATAAGCGAAAATGCCTCCGCACCGTATTTCCCGATAAACTCGTCGGGGTCTTTACAGTCCTTCATGTCGATTACACGGGTGTTTATCCCCGCTTCGCCGAGAAGATTTATCGCCTTGACCGACGCAGCCTGTCCTGCCCCGTCGGAATCGTACGCAATCACAACCTCCTCTGTATAATGGCGCAAAAGCCGTGCCTGCTCTGGGGTGATTGCCGTGCCTAAGGTTGCGACAGAGCTGTGAAAGCCCGCCTGATATACGGAAATAACGTCCATATAGCCCTCGCAGAGGATAAAAAACCTTGCCTTTGAATTTTTTGCGTAGTTGAGGTTGTAGAGGTTGTCACGCTTATGGAAAACAAGGGTTTCGTCGCTGTTCAGGTATTTCGCCATTGCGTCCTTTTCAAGCGCCCGTCCGCCGAAAGCGATTATGTTTCCTCGGCGGTCGATAATCGGAAACATCACACGGTTTCGGAATTTATCATAGTAATTATTATTGTTTCTGCCCAAAAGCGCCGCATCGGCAAGCTCGCTGTCGCCAAAGCCCAAGCCCCTCATGTGCTGGTGAAGTGAGTGCCAACCGTCCGGCGCAAAGCCAATGCCGAATTTTTTAATCGTTTTTTCCGTCAAGCCACGGTTCGTTATGTAATCAAGCCCAGCCTTGCCAATCGGCGAATAAAGTGTGTTATGGAAAAACCGTCCCGCCTCTCTGTTCATCTCGAGAAGCCTTGTCCGCCGCATTGCGCCCTCGTCGTTTTTGTCCTCGGGCATCGTCATTCCAGAGCGCTGGGCGAGAAAACGAACACTTTCGATATAGTCGAGGTTTTCAATCATGCGGATAAAGGTGATTACGTCGCCGCCCGCCCCACAGCCAAAGCAGTAAAAGCTTTGACTTTCTGTATAAATGTGGCAAGATGGAGTTTTTTCGCTGTGAAACGGGCAGAGGCAAACAAAGTTGCGGCTTGACTTCTTCATGTTGACATAGCTCGACATGACGGAAACAATGTCGTTATTAAGCTTAAGCTGGTATAAAAAATCCTCCGACAAAGCCATCAGACCGCCTCCTTTATTACTTGCTCCAGCCCTTCGGAATGCACATTTCCGTGAACAAATGCACGGCATAATCATCGCTCATTCCGGAAATAAGGTCGCAAACCGCCCTTTCACGTCCGTATTTTTCGGCAAGCTCTTGATAAAGCGCCGGCATTTTATCGTGATTTTTGACGTAATATCCGTACAAATATTCTATTATATGCTGTGCCTTGTCCTTTTCCGCAATGGTTGCGTCGGCAAAATAAACCCGCTCGAACATGAAAGCACGAAGCTCGTCATGGGCTTTTTGCACGTCGTCCGCCATTTTGATTGTTTCGCCGCTGTTTTCGACGATAGAGCGAACAAGGGTTGTTATGCGCTGACTTTTGGTTTCGCCCAAAACCTCAAGCGGATATTTCGGCAAATCCGACTGCTTAATCACTCCGCCTCGGATTGCGTCCTCAATGTCATGATTTATGTATGCAATCTTGTCCGAAAGCTTTACGACAACGCCCTCATGCGTTGCGGCGACCGCCTTTGTGTGGCATAAAATGCCGTTTCTGACCTCCCAGGTAAGGTTCAGCCCCTTGCCTTCACGCTCGATAACCTCGACGACCCTGAGGCTTTGCTCATAATGCTTGAAGCCCTCGGAAAAAAGCTTGTTAAGCACTCTTTCGCCGTCGTGTCCGAATGGGGTATGCCCCAAATCGTGCCCGAGAGCAATCGCCTCGGTGAGGCTTTCGTTCAGCCGCAGAGCGCAGGCGATCGTCCGTGCAATCTGGCTTACCTCAAGCGTGTGCGTAAGCCTTGTGCGATAGTGGTCGGACATGGGAATCAGAAAAACCTGTGTCTTGTGCTTTAGGCGGCGAAAGGAGTTACAGTGGATAATTCTGTCACGGTCACGCTGGAAATCCGTGCGGAAATCGCAGGGATTCTCCGCCCTCTCCCGCCCTTTTGTATTTTCAGAAAGGCAGGCATATTTTGAAAGCGTAGCCCGCTCGATTTCCATTGTTTGTATTCTTGGTTTTTTGTCAAGCATATTAACCTCGATTTTGCTGTTCATACTGAATCTCGATTAGAAATGCTCCAAAAAATCGAGTAAAAGCTTGAATTTATGGCTTATGCGAAGATTTTTTGGTACGTATTTCAATTGAAGATTAGTATCACTTATATATACTAAAAAACGTGGTTTTCACCTTTAAATTATCAAAACTTTGTATGATTGCACTATATTATGCAAAGTTGTAAAACTCGTTTTGTGTAGTTTTGACAATGATTTTGCCGTTACATACGTCAACAAGCTTTTCCGAAAGCAGGGTAAAATCCTTTTCCCGAACCCAAAGGCTTATTTTCACATTCTCGGAAAAATCCTCCTGAACGACCCTTGCGTCAAATTCGGCAAAAACAGCGGGAAGCCGCCCGTAAAGAGGATATTCAACCTCAATTTCCGCCCTCTGCGCCATAATCATAAGCATTTTTTCAGCATTGCCTAAGGCGGCGGAAACGGCTTTGGAATACGCTCTGACAAGTCCGCCCGCCCCAAGCAGAACCCCCCCGAAATAGCGCACAACAACAGCACAGACATCAACAAGCCCCTCCTTTTGCAAAACTCCAAGCATGGGAATGCCCGCAGTTCCTTGCGGCTCGCCGTCGTCGGAAAAGCGGCTTGTGTTGTCGTGGCGGAGAATATAGGCATAGCAAACGTGTGTCGCCTTGCGGTGGGCGGCGCGGATTTCGGCGACGAACTCAACCGCCTCATCGTTTGTTAAAACGGGGCGGACAAAGCCGATAAACTCTGATTTTTTCTCGACAAAACGCTCGTCGGCGGGGGCTTTGATGGTTTTATATTCGCTCAAAAGTCCTCCTGTTCGTCAAAACGCAAAAACTCACGCTTTTCGGCGTGAGTCGGCTTCAAGCTTTCGGGAAATAATACCGGTGCTTATAAGCGGGTTAAATGGCGCCGAAACGCCATTTGCGGTATTGGCAAATGCACCGGCACAAACAACTTCAAGCCCACACCAAAGCGTGAGCCTGAAACGCAGGGCAAAATGCCTTACTTGCCGAGATTATAGCGCTTTTTGAATCTGTCAACACGTCCGCCTGTATCAACAAGCTTTTGCTTACCAGTAAAGAAAGGGTGGCATTTAGAACAAATTTCCACCTTAATATTCTTCTTTGTAGAGCGTGTTTCGACAACCTCGCCGCAAGCGCAGGTGATTGTTGTCGGCTCGTAAGCTGGGTGAATTCCTTCCTTCATCTTGTCACCTCATTCCTTGATATATTGTATGACTGCCGCAAAGCGGCGCCGTTTTTCTTAAAAGGACACAATTATGCCATTAAAACGACTTTACAAGAATTTATTATAACATAGGTTTTTCGAAAATGCAAGTGTTTTTTAAAATATTTGTGATTTTAAGCCGATATTTTTTGCGAACCGTTGAAAAATGATTAATATAATGAAACCGTTAATAAAATTTTTTGAAATTTTCAAAAAACACTTGACAAATGCGTTTGATTATAATATAATATAGTAAACCTATTAAACATATATGAATTGCAAGGAGGAAAACATGGCTATTTACACATCAATCACACAGCTTATCGGAAAAACACCGCTTTTAAAGCTTGAAAACTATATTAAAAGCGAGGGCTTGGGCGCAGAAATTCTGGCAAAGCTTGAGTATTTTAATCCCGCAGGAAGCGTCAAGGACAGAATCGCCCTCGGCATGGTTGAGGACGCAGAGGCAAAAGGGCTTATCAAGCCCGGCGCAACCCTGATTGAGCCGACAAGCGGAAACACAGGCATTGGTCTTGCTTCTGTTGCGGCGGCGAAGGGCTATCGCTTGATTATCACAATGCCCGAAACAATGAGCATAGAGCGCAGAAATCTTCTCAAGGCTTACGGCGCAGAGCTTGTCCTGACAGAGGGCGCAAAGGGAATGAAGGGCGCAATTGAAAAGGCGGAAGAGCTTTCAAAAACAATTGAAAATTCTTTTATTCCGTCGCAGTTTTCAAACAAGAAAAACCCCGCCGTCCACGAGGCGACGACAGGTCCCGAAATCTGGGGCGACACTGATGGCAAGGTCGATATACTTGTTTCCGGCGTGGGAACAGGCGGAACCGTCACGGGTACAGGCAGATACCTCAAGAGCAAAAATCCCGATATAAAAGTAGTTGCGGTTGAGCCTGACGATTCGCCCGTGCTTTCAGGCGGCAAGCCCGGCCCTCATAAAATTCAGGGAATCGGCGCCGGCTTTGTCCCCG
>CAZYRV010000021.1:0-12649 GCA_964649485.1 uncultured Oscillospiraceae bacterium
GCGGCGCTTAAAGCAAGCGGCGAAAGTCTTGCCGAGGGGCTTGAAAAGTATTGCTTTGGCTTTGAGGGTGAGAATTTTTTTCCGCTTTTTGAAACAAAATCCGACTTTTTTCACACTGTTTTATATGGTGAATATTCGCTTGCGCTGTTCGGCGATTTTATCGGCAAACCTGTAATTAAAACCCTAGATTTTTACAAAATATTAACATAACGGAGAGCTTTATGGAATTTGCGTCGTCATTTTTTATCTTTATTTTTTTGCCGATTGCGTTGCTTCTGTATTATATCCAGCGCAGTCAAAAGGCGGCAAATGTCGTCCTTGTCATACTTTCTCTGGTTTTTTACTTATGGGGGCGTGAGTGGTATACGGTTCTGCCGCTTATGTTTACGGCGGTTTTCGACTTTGTAAACGGACGGCTTATCCGCAAGCATAAAGGCACAAAAGCCGCAAAATTTATTGTCGCAAATTCAATCATAGTAAACCTGCTTGTCCTTGGAATTTTCAAGTACAGCGCTTTTTTTGCGCAGACGATTAATTCCGTTTCGGGGGCGGGGCTTCCTGTGGTAAAGCTTGTTGCGCCGCTTGGCATAAGCTTTTACACCTTTATGACGATTTCGTATATTCTCGATTGCTATTGGGAGAAAATTGAGCCGGAGCAAAGCTTTCTTTCTTATCTGACATATATTTCCCTTTTTGCGCATATCACGGCTGGGCCGATAACCCGCTATGCCGACATCAGGGAAAGCCTTCATGACAGGGATTTGCACGTTTCGGCGGTGAGCGGCGGGCTTACACGAATTGCAGTCGGGCTTGCGAAAAAGGTTATTCTGGCGAACAACCTTTACGTTATTGTCGGCGACGTTTTCGGGCAGAATATAAGCGGGCTTTCGTTTTTGACGACGGTTTACGGCGCGCTTGTTTTCTCGCTTTATGTTTATTTTGATTTTTCGGGCTATTGCGATATGGCAATCGGAATCGGCAAGCTTTTGGGCTTGGAATTAAGCGAAAACTTCAACTATCCGTTTTTGTGCAAGGACGTTTCTGAGTTTTGGCGGCGCTGGCATATTACGCTTGGGTCGTTTTTCCGTGATTATCTCCTTTATGTTCCGATTTTCGGACTTCGAAACAAGTATTTAAGCCTTTTTGTCGTCTGGTTTACAACGGGACTTTGGCACGGCGCATCGTGGAATTATATCATTTGGGGGCTTTATTTCGGATTTTTCATTCTGCTTGAGGGGCTTGTCGGCAAAAAGCGAATGAAGAAAATCCCCGCCGCCGTCAAGCATATTTACAGCAAAATCGTAATTGTTATCGGCTTTGGAATCTTTTATTTCACGGATTTTTCAAAGCTTATCGACTTTTTCAAAAACCTCGTTTTCGCAAACGGCAACAGCTTTTCCGATAATTTTATCGGCATTTCTATCACGAACAACCTGTTTCTTCTGCTTGCGGCGATATTGTTTTGTTTTCCCGTCGTCGCGCTTTTTGACAAGCTTTCGAAAAAAAGCAAGGGCTGGTTTGTCACGGTTAAAACAGCGCAGGTTTTGGCTGTTGCGGCAATTTTTGTTGTGAGTGCGGTGCTTTTGGTTGACACGACAAGCAATCCGTTTCTTTACGCACAATTTTAGGCGGGAGTAGAATATGGCTTATAGAGAAAAATTTGATTTTGAGGAAAGCAACGAGCGCTTTCACAGCGTGAATATTTTTATCCTGACGTTTTTATTTGTTGCGGGGCTTGCGTTTTACGCTTGTGCCAAAGGAAGAATATTCTGACTATGAAAAGCGTAAGCTTGCGGCGTTTCCCGAGTATAAGCAAGGCTCTGTTTTGGACGGAAGCTTTAGCAAGGGGATTTATGATTTTATAAATGATGCTGTGCCTTATCGTGACAAGCTTAAGGACGTTGCGGCGGACGTAAAGCACCTTTTCGGCTTGAAATTCAATGATGTGATTATCGACGGACCGATTGTCAAACCTGACGAGCCGAGCGAAACATTACCCCCGCTTGCGACAAGAGCGCCGAAAACAGAAGCGCCTGACACTGACGCTACGCCCGCAATTGTCACGACAGAGCCGCCCGAAACCCACGAAACAATACCTCCGACGACAACGTCTGAGGAAGATGCTCCGCTTGATATAAACGAAATCAACGAAAGCGGAGTCATCATAATCGGCGACAGGGGTATGCCTGTTTATTACGGAAGCTTTTCCAGAGGCGAGCGCTATGCCGAAAGCGTAAATCTTTACAAAAAGTATCTCGGGAAAAAGGTTAATGTTTATTCTATGGTTGTGCCGACGGCGCAAAGCTTTTATTTGCCGGCGGAGTATGACGGCTGGTTTGGAAGCGAGCCTGAAAACCTTGAAAATATACGGAATTATCTTGACGGTGTCGAGGAGGTCAATGTTTTCGACACGCTTGACGCACACAAGGACGAATATATTTATTCCCGCACCGACCACCACTGGGCGCCGCTTGGCGCATATTATGCGGCAAAAACGTTCGCCGAGCAGCTTGACCTGCCGTTTACCGACATTTCAGAGTATACGGAAAAAAGCGAGGAGGGCTATGTCGGGACACTTTATTCGTTTACGGAAAAAGCTGTGCTTAAAAATAATCCCGACACCTTCATCTGGCACGTTCCGCCGACGATTGACGACATCAAAACCGAATATTATACGCAGGATTATAAGCTTGATTATGAGGGAGAGCTTTTGCCGAAGGCATACGGAAGCTCGCTTTATATGACGATGATCGGCGGCGATTCGCACGTTGTTAAAATATCCACTCCCGTCAAAAACGGCAGGCATCTGGTTGTAATCAAGGACAGCTATGGCAATGCGCTTGCGCCGTATCTGACAAGCTCTTTCGAAACCATAACCTTTGTGGATATGCGCTATTTCGAGCTTAATATTATTGATTTTATCGAGGAGCAGGGCATGACCGACGTGCTTTTCGCAATGAATACCTTTTCCGCAACAGGCCCGAATATGGAGTATATAAACGAACTGACACTGCAATAAGGAGAAAATATGATTCCATACCCATTCGACAGCGTCGAGCTTATCCAAAGCCGGAAAAGCCTTAAGCGAAAGCTTTTGGCGGACGGCTCGGCAAGGATTGTAAAAAAAATCGCCGTGCTTGGCGGCTCGACCGCAAACGATATTGTCAATATGCTTGAGCTTTTTCTGCTTGACAGCGGCATAGAACCTGTTTTTTACCTCTCCGAATATAACCGTTTTTGGCAGGACGCAGTTTTTTCGAATGCGGAGCTTGACGAATTTAAGCCGGATTTGGTTTTTATTCACACAACGACCCGCAACCTTGATTTTCCGTTTGATGTTCGGCTTACGGCGGGGCAGGCGGACGAGTGTATAAAAAGCGAGTATAACCGTTTTCAGCAAATGTGGGAAAAGCTTTCGGAGCGCTTTTCTTGCCCGATTATTCAGAATAATTTCGAACAGCCGACCTCACGTGTTTTCGGCAACAGGGATTTTTCAGACCCCAGAGGGCTTGTTCGTGCCGTAAACCGCATGAATATGCTCTTTGCGGACTATGCCGAGGGAGCAAAAAACTTTTATATCCATGATATAAACTGGCTTTCGGCGCAGTTCGGCTTGGACAGATGGGCAGACCCGCTTCACTGGTATATGTACAAATATGCGCTTTCGATGGAGGCTGTGCCTGTTTTTGCGCATTCGCTTGCGGCAATCGTCAAGTCGATTTACGGCAAAAATAAAAAAGCCCTCGTCCTTGATCTGGATAACACGCTTTGGGGCGGTGTCGTCGGCGACGATGGGGTGAACGGGCTTGAAATCGGGCAGGAAACGCCGACAGGACAGGCTTTTCAGGAGTTTCAGACCTAGCTTGCACGGCTGAAAGCAATCGGCATAACCCTTACCATTGCAAGCAAAAATGATGAAGAAAACGCAATCGCCGGCTTGAATCACCCCGATGGCGTGCTTAAGCCCGACGATTTTACGATTATCAAGGCAAACTGGAACCCCAAAAGCCAAAGCATTGAGGAAATCTGCGCCGAGCTTAATATTTTGGCGGACAGCGTTGTTTTTCTTGACGACAACCCAGCCGAGCGTGAAATCGTAAAGGGAATGCTTCCGATGGTTTTTGCGCCGCCTATGGACGGTGTTGAAAGCTATATCAGAACGCTTGACAGGGCGGGCTGTTTTGAGGTTACGGCGCTTTCGGACGACGATTTAAAGCGGAATGAGATGTATAAGGCAAATATTGCCAGAGCGACGACAGCGGCAAAATTTGCCGACTATGGCGAATATCTCAAAAGCCTTGAAATGAAAGCGGTTATCGAGCCGTTTAAGCCGATTTATTATGAGCGCATTACCCAGCTTACCAATAAAAGTAATCAGTTTAATCTGACGACAAGGCGCTATACGGCGGCGGAGATTGAAAAAACAGCGGAAAGTGCCGATTTCATCACGCTTTACGGGCGGCTTTCCGACAAATTCGGCGATAATGGAATTGTTTCCGTTGTAATCGGCGAAAAGCACGGCAAAGCGCTTGAAATAAGGCTTTGGCTTATGAGCTGCCGTGTGCTTAAGCGTGATATGGAGCTTGCTATGCTTGACGGGCTTGTCAAAAGGGCAAGGCTTTGCGGAATTAATCAGCTCGTCGGTTATTATTACAAAACGGCGAAAAACGGCATGGTAAGCGGGCTTTACGGCGATTTTGGGTTTGCACAGACATCGCTTTCGGAAAGCGGCGACAGCGTCTGGACGCTTGATATAGCCGATTATACAAACAAAAATAATTATATTGAGGTGGAGGAATAAAATGGGAATTTATGAGCGCTTGAATAAGGTTTTCAGAAAGGTTTTTGACGACGAAAGCATAACTGTCACAGCGAAAACAACCGCAAATGATATCGAGGGCTGGGACAGTCTAGAGCATATCAATCTGATTGCGGCGGTCGAGCGTGAGTTTAAGGTTAAGTTTTCGATGAAGCAGGTTTCGTCGATGAAAAATGTCGGCGAAATGGCGGAGATTATTGAAAACCACGGTTGATTGCCGCAAAAAAGCGCCGACAATGTTTCGGCGCTTTTTTATATTAAAGTCTGCTGAACAGACGGCAAACAATGCGAACGAAAGCAAAAATCTTTGTTCAGTGAGCATTATATTAAAGTAAGGGTTTCAGAAAGGCGGAAAGCTTTTCCGCCGCCTTTTCGTGTGTGCGTTCTGTCGGGTGCCAGTCGGCGGCAAAGCCGTCCTCGGCAAGCTGTTCGTCATAGGAAAAGGTGTAAATTTTGCTTTCGGGGAAGTCTTTTTTGTGAAGCTCGACCGCCGCTTCAAGCCACGGAAAAAGGCGGGGCCCCATTATGCCGAGGGTACAGACGATTGTTGACGAGGGGTTGTTTTTGCGTATCATGGCAAGGAATTTTGCGTATTCGTCACGGAATTTTGCTTGCTTTTGCCCGTCGTTCTGGCAGAAGCTGTCGTCGTTTGTGCCGAGATTTATCACGATTATGTCGGGAATAAGCCTGAAATCCCACTTGATTTCCTGCGGCTTGATTGCGCCGAAATTCCCGTAGGAAAAGCCCAAGCTTTCGTAATATTGCGGAAGCGTTTCAATCGGGTTTCTTATCCCTGTCGCCGTATAGCCCGAAACAACGCCAAAGCCGCTTGCGCAGAGCATACTGTACTCTGTGCCAAGCTTTTCTGCGCATTTATAGGCATAGGTTTTGGTCACGTCCATGTCGGCTGTCGCAAAATCGCCCTGCTTGCCCTCGGCTTTAACACCAAAGCCGCAGGTGATTGAGTCGCCGATAAATTCGATAAGCTTGTCATGCGCCCTTGTCGGCTTTATTTCCGTGCCGTCAAGGGTTATTTTTTTGATTGCAACAAGCGAAAATGCCGCCTCGGTAAGCTTTATTACACGAACTGTTACGGTTTGTGGCTTGTTGTATTTAAAAATGGAAACAACCTGCTTTTCCTCACGCAAAAGCGTGTCAACAACCCTTTCGCCGTTGACGAAAACAGCTATTCCCGCAAGATTCGGCTCTTGGTCGTGGGGATTTGCGATAAGAGTAAGAAGGCATTCTTTACCGCTTGCTGTAAATTCTATTCCCGTGCCGGAGCTTGCGCACCAAAGCGCTCCGCCCGAAAAGTAAGTCCGTCCTATTTGCCGGACATATTTGTCACTTGCAGGGAAAACCAACATTTGTATTTCCTCCGATTTTTATTGCTTTATCATCATATTAATTCTATCACAGTATCGGCGAACAGTCAATATAAATGCGAAATTATACCTGTGAAGCCGTTGACAGCGGCTTTCGCTTGTGATACAATAACTGTACTGACACTTGAAAAACGACTTTCGGAGGAATTATGAAAAGGATTATAACAATTCTGCTTACGGCAATGCTCGCTTTTGGCTCGGCAAGCGCTGTTTCGGCTGTGGCGGTTTCGCCTTCCGCCTCGTATTCGGCAAGCAAAACAACCGCTGTAAAAAAACCAACGGTTACGGCAAGCAGTGCGGGGAAAACCGTTACGCTTAAATGGAAAAAGATTTCGGGCGCTACGGGCTATCAAATTTACCGTTCGTATACGAAAAACGGCACGTACAAAAAGCTTGCCACCGTCAAGAAATCCACGCTTTCCTATAAGGATAAAAAGGCAAAGGACGGAACGGTTTATTATAAGGTCAGGGCATATGTAAAGAAAAACGGCAAAGCGGTTTTCAGCGATTTTTCTAAGGTGAAAAGCGTTGTTGTCGATAAAAATTCGGCAAGAACACCTGCGGAAATTGTCGCCGACATGAAGGTCGGCTGGAACCTTGGGAATACGCTTGATGCGATGAATACCTGGGATAAAAGCCTCACTCCGCTTAAGCAGGAAACGGCTTGGGGCAACCCGAAAACCACTCAGGAAATGATTGACACGGTTGCGGACAAGGGGTTTAATACGATTAGAATTCCTACGACGTGGCAGTTTTTCACAGGGGAAGCGCCCGATTATAAAATCGACGGCGAATGGCTTGAAAGAGTCAAGGAGGTCGTTGATTACGCTTATAAAAACGATATGTATGTAATTCTGAACCTCCATCATGAAAATGAATGGCTTATACCTGATAATGCCAATTATGAAAAGGTTTCGGAAAAATTCAAGGCGATGTGGAAGCAGATTGCCGAATATTTCGGCGACTATTCTGACTATCTCATTTTTGAGGGAATGAACGAACCTCGTGTTGTTTACGGCACAAACGAATGGAACGGCGGCACGGCGGAAACAAGAAGCGTGATTAACAAGCTTAATCAGGATTTTATCGACACTGTGCGCTCGACGGGCGGGAAAAACAGCACACGTTTGCTTTTGATTACGACCCATGCCGCAGGTGCGTCAACCGCAGCGTTTAACGGCTTTGTTGTTCCTGACGACGACTATATCGCTATGTCGCTTCATGCCTATAATCCTTACTTTTTTGCGTTTCAAGTCGATAGTCAGTGGGAATATTCCGTTTGGGACGGAAGCAAGTCTGGCGAGCTTGATACGCTTTTCAGTGATATTGACAAAATGTTTATAAGCAAGGGCATTCCTGTTGTTATCACAGAATTTGGCGCACAGAACAAAAATAACGATGATGAAATCGTAAAATGGCTTGACGACTATCTGACAAGGGCGGAAAAACTTGGAATCCCCTGTGTCTGGTGGGATAACAACGTCTATACGGCGGCAAATTCCGAAACCTTCGGGCTTTTTAACCGCAAGGAGCTTACTTGGTATTCGGATAAGGTTGCGGATAGGCTGACTAAATAATACTATGTTGCGGCGGCTGCTTACGTAATTGATACTGATTGTTTGATGAAATTTTTGTCATAAACCTTGCAAAGCAATAAATTAAAATTTCACTAGATTTTTTGGAGCGTTTTACTCGAGATTCATCAAAAAATAGATTTTGATTTAGCCCCATGAGTTTTCGTGGGGCTTTTTTGCTGAGTTTTCTCTTGGTGAAGCTTTGTAACAGAGCGAAAATTCAATTGCATTTGCGGTTGCTTCGAAATAAAGCTTGACACAGCATACTAATTGTGCTATAATATATAATACAGTTAGGGGGTGCGGTATGGGCTTGGATTTTAAGCTTAACAAGGCTTCGACATGGATTCGTTTCGTTATAATGGCGCTTTGTGTGTATGCGTCAACGCTTTTTTTGCCTGCTTTTAAAATCGGTATTGTGAATTTTGCAAATACTGCCGCTCTTGTGTTTTTAATTCTTGTGTTTGTGACGGCGCTTTTCTGGGAGCCGCTTAAGCGGCTTGGAAAGCAGAGAAAATGGCTTGGCTATGCGGTTAAAGCATGGGCGGCTCTGGCGGCGCTTGTTGTTTTGTGGGGAGGGGATTTAAGCGGATTCATGCTGTATTCAGCTGTTCCGAGGATAGAGCCGCCAAAAACCGTGATTGTGCTTGGCTGTCAGATTTATGGGGAAAAGCCGAGCGTTATGCTTAGGGCAAGGCTTGATGCCGCCGCCGATTATTTAAGCGATAATCCCGAAGCAGTTTGTGTTGTAAGCGGCGGGCAGGGCGCTGATGAGATCATTCCCGAGGCGCAGGCTATGCGCAATTATTTGCTTGCAGTCGGAGTTGACGGCGGCAGAATTATTGTCGAGGACAGGTCAACCTCAACTAAGGAAAACATAGATTTCAGCAGGGAAATTTTAAGCGAAAAGGGCTTGCTTTACGATAATGTTGCAATTGCAACCGACGGTTATCATCAGGCAAGGGCAGGCTTGGTTGCGCAAAAGTGCGGCTTTTCGGAGGTTTATCCGATAAGCAGCTATTCAGTACCCGCCGCCGTGCCGACGCTTTGGGTGAGAGAATGGTTTGCGGTTTTTGCTTATGCGGTTTTCGGCATGATTTAAGGCATCACCGCACAAAGACCAGAAGCTTCCTTGGCGGCACGCTTGCTTGCTCTTTTCACCGATTTTGGCGTCAAAATTCCTCAAAATACGCAAGTATTTCTGCGGATTTTTCCTTAAAATCGTCAGAAAATCCCTGCGCAATCGTACCGCCATCTTTGTGCGGTGAAGCCTTAAGGCATCACCGCACAAAGACCAGAAGCTTCCTTGGCGGCACGCTTGCTTGCTCTTTTCACCGATTTTGGCGTCAAAATTCCTCAAAATACGCAAGTATTTCTGCGGATTTTTCCTTAAAATCGTCAGAAAATCCCTACGCAATCGTACCGCCATCTTTGTGCGGTGATGCCTTAAATCAGAATAAATTTGCTTACTTCATCATGAAGAATCTCGGACTGACTCGAAAGCTCTTCGCTTGCGGCGGAGCTTTCTTCTGCTGTTGCCGCATTGTTTTGGACGACGACGGAAATCTGATTTATTCCCGTGGTAATTTGTCCGATTGCGGCTGCCTCGCTTTCCGCAGCGGTTGCAATATCCTCTACAAGTCTAAGCAAATGTGTGGTTTTTTCTTCAATAGCCGTAAGAGAGCTTGCGGTGAGGTCTGCCTTGTCAAGCCCGTCGTTGACCGCTTTTATGCTTGTTGCGATAAGCTCGTTTGTTTGCTTTGCGGCTTCGGCGGATTTTGCCGCAAGGTTTCGCACCTCGTCGGCGACGACGGCAAAGCCCTTGCCCGCCGCACCTGCCCTTGCCGCCTCAACAGCGGCGTTGAGCGCAAGAATATTTGTCTGGAATGCAATGTCGTCAATAACCTTGATTATTTTTGAAATTTCAGCGGAGGAATTAGAAATCATTTCCATAGCGCCGAGCATTTCGTCCATCTTTGCCTTGCCCTCGCTTATCTTGTCTTCGGACTCAACCGCAAGGTGACGGGCTTTTCCCGCATTTTCAGCACTCTTGTTTACCTCGGACGAAACCTCTTGGATTGACGCTGAAAGCTCTTCAATTGAGCTTGCCTGTTCTGCCGCACCCGAAGCAAGCGACTGAGATGCGTCCGCAACCTGCTCTGACCCTGCGCGAACCTGCTCGGCTGAGGTGTTTATCGCCTTGATTGTGGTTGATAGGGCAGATGAAATATTATGCAGGGAAGCTTTAATCGGCGCAAATTCGCCCTTATAATCCTGCTTAAGCTCGATTCTCATGTTGCCGCCAGCCATGGTTTCTAAGCTTTGGGTAATTTCCTCTATATAAGCCACGTATGTGTTCAGGCGGGCAAGAATGCTGTCCGTCGCCTGCATAAGCACGCCGACCTCGTCTTTGGAAATAAGGCTTTTGTCAACCTTGAGAGTAAGCTCGCCTTCGGCGATTTTTGCGTTCAGATTAATTATGTATTTAAGCTTTTTCACAATTGCGTGAATGGAAAAGAGTGCGATGACGGAAACTAAAATGGTTACGCACGCTGTCGCAATGCTTGAATAATTTGCAAGGTTTTCCTGACGCTGTTCAAGCTTATAGACCTGCTCGCTTGCGTAGGCATTTAACAGGTTGGAAAGCGAATCAAGCGAGCTTCGTGTGGCTTCGAAGGCTGTTGAGCGCTTGTCAATATCGCCGGAGCTTTTGTTAAAATCATATGAATTTCTCCACTGCTCGAAATTAGTGTTGAACTTCTCCTCAAGCTGTTTTGGGGTATAGCCCTGATAGCTGAAGGACTCATACAGAGATGAATCAACCTTGACCGCCTCAAAAGCCGCCTTTGCCCTTTCCTCTACTTGGGAAACGTTTTCATTTAAGTCAGAAATAAGAGCGCTTTTTTCGTCGGACGAAATAGTTTTGTCCAGAATAAGCGTTTTTTCGATTTCCGCCGCTTGATATAAATCTCTGTCGGCATTTAATGTCGCCTCGGAACCGGTGTAAAGAATGCTGTTCAATACGGTTTTGTTTTGGTTTAAAATGTCGTTTGCCGAGTTTACAAAAATTATTGTAAGAACGACAAGTGCGACAAGCTGGGGGACGACCATAAGCCAAAGCTTAAGGGACAGACGGGTGTTTTTAAATAGGTTCATGATGTAACACTCCAAATTAATATTAATTTCTATTGTTATAATAGACGTAATAAGTATAGCCTCAAAACAGGCATTTGTCAACATGATTTATACTGAATCTCGATTAGATATGCTCTGAAAAATTGAGTAAAAGATAGAATTTGTGGGCTTTGTGAAAATTTTTCAGCGAGCATTTCAATTGGAGCTTACTATAAATGCTTGTGTGATAAGCAAATATAAAAGGGGGCAAAAAAGCAATTGCTGTCGAAATTGCATGAAAAAACATTTGTACAATATAATTTTACAGTAAAATATTGATAAAATCAATATAAAAATTATACAAATATTTTACACATTATTTTTAATTATAGTATAATATAACGATTATTGAGAAAAAGCATATACAAGCCCCGTGCTTGCGCAGGAAACCGCAAAGGCGGCGACACAGAGGAAAATGAACTTAAGTGTAAGCGCATAATAAAGCTCTTTGATTTCGGCGCTTTGCGATTCTTTGCGTATCAATCGGAAAAGCCCCGACGAAAGGCGAAGCCCTTCCTTTGCGGCAATGACGATGATCAGGGCGGAGAAAATAATGTTCGGGGCAAAGCGGTATGAGTTTTGGGCAAAGCCGGCTATGCCAAGCTCTAGATAGTATTTTCCGAGGATAAGCCCGCTTCCTAATCCACGGAAAAGCGGAACAAGGAAAATTATGGGGGAGGATATTGCCCAAAAGCTTAGTATGTAAATAAGGACAAGCATGAGAGCCGTCGGAGCAAAAAAAGGCAGAGTGTCCGACAAAAAGTCGCCGCTTTTTGTCACTTCGCCGCCGAGCATGGAAAGAGCTTCTGCGGGAACTGTGCGTGCCGCCAAGCCGCCGAGCGTTATCCCGATTAAAAGCATTGCCATAAGCACGGGTATGCGGGGGTTTGTCCGTGTTTTCGGCAATGGCGAAGCAGCGTCGGCAAGCTTTTCTTCCTTCAAGCTTTGCGCATATTTTGCCGCCTGCTCAAGCAGGTCGGGCGCTGTTTCGGCGGGCGACGGCGGCTGTTCTGCCATGGTGATTTCGTTGTATTCCATGCTTACCTCCTGCGGTTAATCTGTGTGCGGGGTTGTCCGTTTCATTTACATACATATTCAAACGGGCAAGGGCTTAGAACGAAACGTTGTTTTTGCGAAACTGTGTTCGGTTAAACTTCAAAGCTTTAGGCATCAGCACACAAAAACCAGAAACTTCCTTGGCGGCACATTTGCTTGTTCTTTTCGCCGATTTCGGTGTCAAAATTCCTCAAAATACGCAGAAAATCCCTGCGCAATCGTACCGCCGTCTTTGTGCGGTGAAGCTTATACATTAAAAAGCAAAAACTGTTAATAATAACGGAAAACATTCATGAGGTGGGAAATGCTTTTCAGATTGTTCGAGAAAAAAATTCGTCAGGCAGAACGGCTTTTGCGTGAACGACAGCTTGAGGCACGTGACGGGGTAAGCTGTCCCTTGACACCGGAGCTTTCGGGCGTTTTGGCGGTGGATTTGGCGAATATAAAAGGGCTTGTCGGCACAAGCGGCGATATACGCATAACAGAGTTTTCTTTCGGCGAAAACGGCGAAATCAAGGCGGCAATCCTCTTTGTTGACGGGCTTGTGAATCAGGACGTGCTTATAAACAGTATCATGCTTCCGCTTAAGGCTTATCGGGGGCAGGACATGACCTTGCCCGAGAAGGCGGTTGATATTGTCG
>CAZYRV010000021.1:12659-26083 GCA_964649485.1 uncultured Oscillospiraceae bacterium
CTTTGTTCGACGGATATAACAGAGGAAAAAAGCCCGAGAAAGCTTATTCATTCGTTTATTTCGGGCGATACCGTGCTTGTTGTAAACGGCTTTAAAAAGGGACTTATAATAAGCAGTAAGGGCTGGGATAAGCGAGGAGTGAGCGAGCCGCAGACGGAGGCGGTTGTCAGAGGGCCGAGAGAGGGCTTTACGGAAAGCTTTCGTACGAACACCGCTCTTATACGCAGGAGGATTAAAACCCCCGCACTTCGTATAGAGCATATGATTATCGGCGAAAAAACCTTTACAAGCGTTGCGGTTTGCTATATCGAGGGGGTTGCCGACGACAATGTGGTAAAGGATTTGCGTGAAAGATTAAGCAGGATTAATATTGATGCTGTTCTCGACTCCGGCTATATCGAACAGCTTGTTGAGGACAGCCCGCTTTCCGTTTTTGCCACGGTGAATTATACGGAAAAGCCCGATGTCGCCGTCGCAAGAATGCTTGAGGGGAGGGTTGGCATTATCGTTGACGGAAGCCCCTTTGTGCTTACTGTGCCTATGCTTTTTATCGAAAGCTTTCAGACGGCGGAGGACTATTATATCCGCCCGCTTTTCGCAAGCGTGACAAGGATTCTGCGCTATATTGCTTTTTTGATTGCGATTTTTGCGCCCGCAATTTATATTGCGCTTACGACCTTTCATCAAGAGCTTATTCCGACGACTTTACTGTTCACCATCGCAAACGCAAAGGAGGGAACGCCGTTTTCCGCCTTCGTCGAGGCGCTTATCATGGTTTTTTCCTTTGAAATATTGCGTGAGGCGGGGCTTAGGCTTCCACGTCCTGTTGGGCAGGCGATAAGCATTGTCGGTGCTTTAGTAATGGGAGAGGCTTCGGTTTCGGCGGGGCTTGTCGGCGCACCGATGGTAATTACGATTGCGATTACGGCGGTTGCGGGCTTTGTCGTGCCGAACCAAAGCGATGCGGCGTCAATTTTGCGGCTTGTTTCCATGGCGTTTGCGGCAATGCTTGGCGGTTATGGTATTGCACTTGTTTTTCTCGGAATTATGATTCATTTGGCGACGCTTAAATCGTTTGGCGTGGTTTATTTTGACGGCTTGTCGCCGGGGACAAACATTCAGGACTCGCTTGTAAGAGCGCCGCTTTGGGCGATGATTCGCCGACCTGAGGCAATCGCCAAAAATGATATTACCCGCACAGAGCCTGTGCTTCCACCAGAGAAAAAAGGAGGCGGACAATGAAAAAAACAGTTGTTTTTGCGCTTGCGCTTTGCCTTTTTATGACGGGGTGCTGGGATAACAAAGAGCTTAATACTATTTCAATCGTGACGGGAATGGGAATTGATACGTCGCCCGATGGGTATAACCTCGTTGTTCAAATTGGAAAGCCGCAAGCATCGGGGCAGGATAAAAGCGGCGGCAAGGACGAGGACGCAATCATTATTCTTGAGTCGGAGCAAAGCACAATTCAAGCCGCTGTCGAGCGGCTTAAGCAGGAAACAAGCCGAGAGCTTTTTCTTCAGCATAACCAAGTCATTGTTTTCGGAAAAGAGCAGGCGGAGGCTGGTGTTACAGATGCGCTTGACCTGTTTATGCGTGATAATCAGACACGGCTTGAGGTGTGGGTTGTTGTTTCGGAAACAAGCGCAAAGGATATTCTTGCGGTTCAGACAAACCTTGACAAAAACTCTGCCTTTGCCATAAACAGCATGATTAATAACGAGCGTGAGGTGTCCTATCATATCGGTGTGAACCTGCTTGAGTTTATAAGCGCACTTTCAACGGAAAGCGCTTCTGCTGTGGCGCCGATTATGGCGGTGAAAAAGGATAAGGACGATAATGACATACTTGTTATTTCCGGAATGGCGGTTTTCAAGGGGAAGAAGATGGTCGCAAGCTTTGACGAAAGGCTTACGCAGGGCTATATCTGGGGGGCGGGAAAGGTTAAAAAGGGCAAGCTTGAGGTTGATACGGGGCAGGGAATCGGCGTTCTTAAGGAAATGGAGTTTAGCTATGGTATAGAGCCTGTTGTTTCAGACGACGGAATAAAGGCGAAGATTACAATCAAGGGGAGCTTTGATATTCTTGAGCTTGAGGGCTTTGAGGGCGCCGGACTTGACGAGCTTTATGAAATCATGAAGCAGGGCGCTTCCCGCCATATAGCCGAGCTTATTCAGAACACCTTTGAGGAAAGCAAGAAAATTGGCGCTGATGTTTTTAAAATCGGAGAGCTTATCGAAAAGTATGACAATAAAAAGTGGAGGGAAATCAAGGACGATTGGGATAATGAGTATAAAAATGTTGAGCTTGAGGTTGATGCCGATGCCCTTGTGATAAATGCGGGCAAGATTGGTCAATCGCTTGAAATGGAGGGAATCAGATGAAGTTTGAAAGCGCAAAAATTTCTCCTTACCGCTTTATGTTTATGATAATCTGCTTTTTACAGGGGTCGTCGCTTTTGACTCTTATGTTTTCCTCGATTACAAAGCAGGATACTTGGTTTGCCGTTCTGGCTGCGCTGGTGGTTTTTATGCCCGTTGTCGCCGCTTATTCGGCGCTTGCAAGACGTTTTCCCGACGACAATCTTTTTGATATTTTCGAGAAGGTTTACGGTAAAATTGCGGGGAAGATTATTTCCTTTTTATACTTGTTTTTCTTTTTGACGCTTGCCGCACTCAATACCCGTGACTTAGGCAATTTCGTCCAGCAAACAATGATGAACAACACCCCCCGCATTGTTATAATCGGCTTGTTTATGCTTGTCTGCGCATGGGCTGTTCGCAACGGGATTGCGGTTATCACCCGATATAGCTCGTATTTTGCGGTTATTGCGGCGCTTATCACGGTTTTGTCTATACTTTTTACGCTTAATATTATGAATTTTGAAAATTTTCTCCCCGCCTTTACCCTCCCTGTAAGGGATTATGTTCAGTCGGCAAATATTGCCATGTCTATTCCGCTTGGCGAGCTTGTGATTTTTCTCATGGTTGTACCCGCTGTCAAGCTTACCGGAAAGCAAAAAATAACTAAATATTATTTCGGCGGTGCGGTTGTGGGCGGAACGCTTCTTACGATTGTCTGCCTGCGTGACACGGGCGTGCTTGGAAATATGGTCGGGCGGTTTTCGCTTCCTACGTTTGAAACGCTTAGAATGGTTTCGCTTTCACGTACAATAAGCCGACTTGAAATTTTCTTTGCGATTATATTGATAATTCTTTATTTTATAAAAATTGCCTTTCTTTTTTATATTGTATGCATTTCCACGGCACAGCTTTTCGGTTTTAAAGGCTTTCAGCCGCTTGTACTTGCAATCGGCGGGCTTATCATGGCGTATTCGGTTTTTGCCTTCGAATCAACGCTTGAGCATATTCATTTCGGGCGCTCGACCTCGCCGTTTTTCTGGACGTTTATAGAGTGTGTTGTTCCGGTGGTAACATTTTTTGTTGCGGCGGCAAGAAAGCTTGGCAAAAAGCCGCAAAAGGCGGGACAGGAGGGCGGCTGATGGGATATTTTATCGCAGGCGTCATTTTGGTGTTTTTGCTTGATTTGCTTCCGCAATATCTTAAGGGGGATAAAAAGCAAAGCATAAAAGCAAGCGTAATCGTTGCTTTTTGCCTTGTAATTTGCTTTTGGACGGGTTTCTTAAAAGCATAGGACTGAGCTATTGATTGAGAAAACAGTGAAAATATCCAAAACCTCTTGCTTTTTTTAAAAAAATAGGTTATAATATTAGGGCTGGGGTTAAACCCAGCCTTGAGTGTTATATTTTCAAAGCCCCTGCTTATGGGTATATGCCCTGTGCAACGGAGCGCTGTGAACCATGTCAGGCGGGGAACCGAGCAGCATTAAGCAGATTTCTTCGTGTGCCGCAGTAAGCTTATGCCCATAAGCAAGGGCTTTTTCAGGAGGGGGAAATGTATGTATCTGGCATTATATAGAAAATATCGTCCGAAAACCTTTGACGACGTAATTTCGCAAGAGCATATCACAACCACCCTCAAAAACCAGATTAAAAGCGGGCAGACAGCCCATGCTTACCTCTTTACAGGCTCTCGCGGGACGGGAAAAACCACCTGCGCAAAAATTCTTTCAATGGCAGTCAACTGTCTGAATCCCATCGACGGCAATCCCTGCATGGAATGCGCCGCCTGCCGTGAAATCGAAAACGGCGCTTCGGATATAACCGAGATGGACGCAGCCTCAAATAATGGCGTTGATGATGTTAGGGCGCTTCGTGATGAGGTTATGTACACCCCCGTAAGCTGTAAAAAGAGGGTTTATATTATTGACGAGGTCCATATGCTTAGCATGAGCGCATTTAACGCTCTGCTTAAAACGCTTGAAGAGCCGCCGCCGCACGTGCTTTTTATCCTTGCGACGACAGAGCTTCATAAGGTCCCCGCAACCATTCTTTCCCGCTGTCAGCGCTTTGAATTCCGCAGAATTAATCCCGAGGACAGCGCAAAAAGGCTTGAACAAATTGCTGGAAATGAGGGCGCAAGCCTTGACCATGATGCGGCACTGTTGATTTCAAGGCTTTCAGACGGCGGAATGAGAGATGCGCTTTCAATTCTCGACCAGTGTATTGCGATTGATACAAGGGTTGATACGGCGCTTGTAAGAAATTGTGCGGGCGTTCCGTCGAGGGAATATTTGTTTCGTTTTGATGCGGCGATTGCGCAGAAAGACTTGATTTTATGCCTGTCGCTTCTCGATGAGCTTCACGGGCTTTCTAAGGATATGGGCAGGCTTTTTGACGAGCTTGTCGGTCATTTTAGGAATCTTATGATTTTGCGCTCGGCGGGTGATTTTTCGCTTGTGAATGCGCTTCCCGACGAGGAAGAGCAATATAAAGCCCATTCGGCGCAGTTTACGCTTGCGGAGATAATGCGGGCGCTTGATGCGTTTACCGATGCGGGCGAAAGGCTTTCCAAAACCCGCAACAAGAAAATTATTGCCGAAATGTGCTTTGTTTCGCTTTGCTCTGCAAGGCTTGACAAATCGCCTGAATCAATGCTTATTCGGCTTGAAAAGCTCGAACAGCAAAGCGCAGAGCTTCCTAAGGTTAAGGCAATTCCGGTGATGAGCCTTGAGGGCTTGGGGAAAACGCTTCCTAAGGCAGAGCCGCTTTATAAGCCCGAGGAGGAGCCGCCGAAGCCGAACGTACAGGACGATGCTGAAAATAATGGCACGGAGCAGGAGCTTACGGAGTCTGTTCCGCTTCCCGATGAGCCGTTTCCCGAGGAATATCCCGACTTTCCGCCGCCGCAGAGCGTTGCTGAGGAGAACGAAGGGGTTGAACATGAGCAAAGCGGAGTTGTGGCAGAACGGGCGAATCACGCAAGATTTATGCGCTGGAGAGAGGTGCTTGAGGCGCTTCCCGACAACATTGCGGGCTGGCTTGACGACACGGACGCCTTTACAAGGGGAAATCTGCTTATTATCCGCTGTGACAATGCTTTTGCCAGAATGTACCTTTCGGCGGATAGGGGCGAACACCTCACGTTTATAAAAAATAAGGTTAAACAGCTTACGGGCGCTGAATATGATATTTGTTTTTCGGGCGAGGAGGCAAAGGTTTCTTCGGAAGAGCCGAAGGACAAGCTTGACGAACTGTTTGAACGGGCGAAAAAGCTCGGTGTTAAAACATATAGAAAATAATAGGAGGAAATCCATATGAAAGCAAGACTTCCAAAGGAATTTCAAAATAAGGGCGCAGGCAATATGAACAGCATGATGAAGCAGGCGCAGAAAATGCAGGAGGATATCCAGCGTGTTCAGGCAGAGCTTGAAGAGCGTGAGTTTACCGCAACCGCAGGCGGCGGTGCAATCGAGCTTGTTATGACGGGCGGAAAACAGCTTAAATCCGTCAAGATTAAGCCCGAGGTTGTTGACCCCGAGGACGTTGAAATGCTTGAGGATATAGTTTTAAGCGGCGTAAACGAAATGCTTCGTGTCGTCGATGAAGAGGGCGCAAAGGAAATGGAAAAGGTTACGGGCGGAATGTCTATGCCCGGACTCTTTTAAGCCGCAGAGGTAAGAATGTCTTTTCATAATCCCCCGTCACTTATGCTTTTGACAGAGCAGTTTGCAAAGCTTCCCGGAATCGGGCTTAAGTCGGCGCAAAGGCTTGCCTATCACGTTCTCAATATGCCGATGGAACAGGTCGAGGCTTTTTCAGAGGCGCTTTTAAGCGCAAAAAAGGATATTCACACCTGTGAAATATGCCAGAATTTCACCGAAGATGAGGTGTGCTCGATTTGCTCTGACTTGCGGCGGGTTGACGACGTGATTTGCGTTGTCGAAAGCTCGAAAGATGTTTCCGCATTCGAGCGAACAGGCACATATAACGGTAAATATCACGTTCTGCACGGGCTTTTGTCGCCTGTGAATAACGTCGGCCCTAAGGATATTCGCATTAAAGAGCTTTTGTCAAGGCTTGGCGGCGATGTTTCCGAGGTCATTATGGCGACGAACCCGACCGTTGAGGGCGAGGCGACCGCCGTTTATATAAGCAGACTTATAAAGCCCATGGGAATCAGGGTTACGAGGCTTGCCTACGGCTTGCCCGCAGGCTCGTCGCTTGAATTTGCCGACGACATAACCTTGCAGAGGGCGCTTGAAAACAGGAACGATTTGTAAAAAGCTTATACTGAAGCCCTTGTCGGAAACGGCAAGGGCTGTTTTTGCGTGCTTTATTAATAAATATAACCCCTTTGTTGCTTGAACAAAGGGGTTTGGGTTGTATTGATTAAAGAAGAATCGAGTGCTCGTCGTTTACGTCGAAAAGATGAATCTTGTTCGGGTCGAAAGCAAGCTTGACAACGTCCTGAGGACGAGCCGCACAGCGGGGAGAAACCCTTGCTGTAAGCGGAATGCCTTCGCAGGTGAGGTACAGATATGTTTCCGCACCCATCATTTCGGTTACGTCAACGGTTGCCTTGATGATACCGGTCTGAGCGTTCGAGAGGTACATTTCTTCGTCATGAACGTTTTCGGGACGGATTCCGAGGCAAACTTCCTTGTCAACATAGTACTTAAGCGCTTCGATGTCGGACTTAGCAGCGGGAAGCTCTACATAGAATTTTCTTCCGCGGGTCGTCTTTGTATCTTCAGAGCCGAATTCAACGGTGTATTTGCCGTTCATCATGATGAGCTTTGCGTTAATGAAGTTCATCTGGGGAGAACCCATAAAGCCCGCTACGAATTTGTTTACGGGGTTTTCGTAAAGGTTAATCGGGGAGTCGATCTGCTGGATGTAGCCGTCCTTCATAACCACGATTCTGTCACCCATTGTCATAGCCTCGATCTGGTCATGCGTAACGTAGATAAAGGTTGTGCCGAGCTTTTTGTGAAGCTTTGCAAGCTCTGTCCTCATCTGCGCCCTAAGCTTTGCATCGAGGTTTGAAAGAGGCTCGTCAAGCAAGAACACCTGAGGGTCACGGACGATTGCACGGCCGAGAGCGACACGCTGTCTTTGACCGCCGGACAAAGCCTTCGGCTTTCTGTCAAGGAGATGAGCAATGTCGAGGATGCTTGCTGCTTCTTCGACAAGCTTTTTGATTTCGTCCTTGGGAACCTTGCGGAGCTTAAGTCCGAATGCCATGTTCTCAAAAACTGTCATGTGAGGATAGAGAGCATAGTTCTGGAAAACCATTGCGATATCTCTGTCCTTAGGAGCGACGTCGTTTACGAGTCTGTCGCCGATGTAAAGCTCGCCTTCTGAAATTTCTTCAAGACCTGCGATCATACGAAGGGTTGTGGATTTTCCGCAGCCCGATGGACCAACGAGAATGATAAATTCTTTGTCCTTAATATTCATGGTGAAGTCGGAAACTGCAACGACACCGCCGGGATAACGCTTGTAAATACCTTTAAGTGATAAGCTAGCCATTAAATTGACCTCCTGATTTCAAATTAATCTATCATATATAATATCAGAAATTTTTCTAAAATGTAAGTACCTAATTACCCAAATATTATAAAGCCTGTTTATGTAAAATCACAACACAGACAAAGACACACCTTTGTTTTTGGCGATTTATTGTCAGATTAAACAAAACAACGCCCTGTGAACACGCCGCAAACACGCTTATAATGCGGTTTTTTGTGAATATGTACAGATAAAGCGTTTTAACTTTGTGGAAATTACTTTAACATACCAACTTGTAAAAGCGTTTTGTTCTGTTTTTAGGGCAATTTGCATAGAATTCAATATGAATCAGGCTTGGCAAGGCTTTATTCCGTGATAACAAGGTGATGGATTTGTGATTGCTTGTGATAAGAGCTTTAGACAGATGGAGGAATTTATGGAAAATAAACGCAGACGCAATAAAAAAGGCTTGGTTTGGATAATCGCCGCCTTTATTTTGCTTTTGATACCGATTTTCGGGCTTGTCGGCGGGTTTGACCGTGACGCTGAAAGCGTCCACGCCTTTGGTGACAGCGCCGTTTCACGTATCTCCTTTATAAAAAGCTTTGGCTGGGAGGTTTCGCCGGATTTGCCCGAAACAGCCGAAATAACCATTCCGTCGGAATTTAACGAGGTTTATAGAAATTATAATTCTCTGCAAAAATCGCAGGGCTTTGACCTTAAAAAATATCGGGGCAAAGCCGCCGTCCGATATACCTATAAAATCGTAAATTATCCGTCGGAAAGCGGCGAGTTCGCCGAAAATGTCGTGATTAACCTCATTGTCTGCGAGGGAAAAATAATTGGCGGCGACGTATGCTCGCTTGAGCTTGACGGCTTTATGCACGGCTTTGAAAAGCCGTAGGCGGCATCAATATTGTTCGTTAAAACGCTGGAGAAACGCTTTTGTGCGCTCGTTTCGGGTGTTGCCGAAAAGCTCTGCGGGCGTTCCTTCCTCCACGATTATTCCCTCGTCCATAAAAATAACCTTGTCCGCAACGTCACGTGCGAAAGCCATTTCGTGCGTGACGATTACCATGGTTATTTTTTCGTCGGCAAGCGATTTTATTACCTTTAAAATTTCGCCCGTAAGCTCGGGATCAAGGGCGCTTGTCGGTTCGTCAAAGAAAAGCACCTCAGGGTTCATTGCAAGCGCCCGTGCAATCGAAACACGCTGCTGCTGACCGCCCGAAAGCTCGCACGGATAGGCAGACGCCTTGCTTTCAAGCCCCATTTTTTTCAGAAGCTCGTTCCCTCTTTCGTCCGCCCTTTCCTTGTCCCAGCCGAGGACAAGCGTGAGGGCGGCTGTTATGTTTCTAAGCACCGAAAGGTGGGGGAAAAGGTTGAAATTCTGAAAGACAAGCCCTGTGCTCAGCTTGATTTTATTAAGCGTTTCCTTGTCGGAATAAACCGAGTTTTCGATTATCGGCATTCCGCCGAGAATGATTGTGCCGCTGTTTGCCTGCTCGAGCTGGGTTATACAGCGTAGAAGCGTCGATTTTCCGGAGCCTGACGGTCCGATTATCGCCAAAACAGAGCCTTTTTCAAGCTTGAAGCTTATGTCATTCAGCACATTCAGTGTGCCGAAGCTTTTTTGAAGGTTTTTTACCTCTAAAATGGGCATTTTTACTCCTTATTTATAATAATCAAATTTTTTCTCGATTTTAGCGAATACAACTGTCAGAATGCCGTTCATTATAAAATAGAAAACACCCGCAATGAAAATCGGTGTAATCTGCACGGTCGAGAGCTTTTTTGCCATCGTGAACATATCGGCGACGGCGATTACATGGGCAAGCGACGTGTCCTTGATAAGCGTGATAACCTCGTTTGATGTTGCGGGGAGAATGTTTTTCGTCACCTGCGGGAGGACAATGTGGAAAAAGGTTTGCTTTTTGCTTAAGCCCAAAACGTCCGCCGCCTCATACTGCCCCTTGGGAACAGCCTGAAAGCCGCCTCGGAAAATTTCAGCGAAATATGCCGCATAGTTAATCGAAAAAGCAAAAATTGCCGCCCAGAATCGGTCGGGGTTGTCCATGCCGAAAATTAAATTCGGGCCGAAATAGAAAAAAATAAGCTGAAGCATGAGGGGAGTACCCCGCATGATTAGTATGTAAATATTTAACAACCACGCAATTGGTTTGACTGCGTACATTTTTAAAAGTGCCACAATTATTCCGAGAGGAATTGAAAAAACAAGCGTGAGGGCGAAAATCGAAAGAGTGACTCCAAGCCCTTGTGAAATCTGAATCGCAACGTTTATGAAATAGTCCAAGGTGTGCTCCTATCTATGATTAGCTTTAAAGCTTTATTTTGCAAGCAATACTTTTATAATTATAGGGCAAAAGCTTTCCCGTGTCAATAGATTAGCGGAGAAAAGCGTGAAATTCAAGCGGAAATCTATGCCTGTGTTGCTTTTTTGCATAAAACAGATTGATTTCACAGCAAAAACTTTGTATTTATATATGAATTGTATGTTTTCGCTTGACAAAGCAAAAATTTAATGTTAATATTATCTCACGACAAACACATACTAATCATATATGATATAAAGGAGAAACAATGGCAGAGCTTACAAGCGGCTTTACAAAAGCTGATATAATCAACACCTTCAAGCATTTTCACCAACACCCAGAGCTGTCGTTTGAGGAGCTTGAAACAACAAAAAAAATCGCCGAGCTGCTTTCGGCGGACGGAATCGAAATCCTGCCGCTTCCGCTTAAAACGGGGCTTGCCGCAAGGATAATCGGCGGGAAAGCGGGGGCTTCTGTTGCGCTTAGATGCGATATTGACGCACTTCCCGTCACGGAGGAAAGCGGGCTTGATTATTCCTCGAAAACAAGCGGGAAAATGCACGCCTGCGGCCACGATTTTCATACGACGACAATGCTTTATGCCGCAAAGCTTTTGCAAAGCCGGCGTGAAAGGCTTGCGGGAACGGTTATAATCCTTTTTCAGGCGGCGGAGGAGTCGTCGGTCGGAGCGCTTGACGTTGTTAAAACAGGGGTTTTGGACGACGTTTCGGCAATATTCGGAATCCATGCCGACAACACCTTGCCTGTGGGGGCGGTTTCGGTTCAGGCGGGAAGCGTTACGGCGGCGGTTGACAGGTTTGTGATCAGGCTTATGGGAAAGGGCTGTCATGCGGCGCACCCTCATGAGGGGGCAGACCCGATTGTTGCGGGGGCGGCTTTGGTTTCTGCCGTACAGACGATTGTAAGCAGGAATATTGACCCGTTTGCGCAGGGGCTTTTGAGCATAACACGCTTTTCGGCGGGTACAACATGGAATGTTATTCCCGAAACAGCCGAGCTTGAGGGAACAATCCGAACACTTGGCGCACAGACGAGAAAGCTTATGGAAACAAGGCTCAGGGCGGTTGTGGAGAACATTTCCGCCGCATACGGAGTCAGGGCAGAGCTTGACTGGCAGGGCGGCCCGCCCGCAACGGATAATTCGCCGCTTCTTGTCGGGATAAGCGTTGAGGTTGCGGAGGAAATCGGCTTGGAGCTTCTTGAATCGCCGCGTTCGCTCGGCGGTGAGGATTTTGCGTTTTATCAAGAGCGGCTCGCCGGAATGTTCATTAAAATCGGCACGGGGAAATCTTACCCGCTTCATCACCCTAAATTCAAGGTTGACCCCGAGGCGCTTCCGAAAGCGGCGGAGTATGCGGCAGGGCTTGCCGAGGAGGCGCTTGTAAGGATGTCGGACGGCAGACTTTCGTTATTGAGGAGGGATCGGGTTGATTGAGCTTCAAAATGTGAGCAAAAGCTTTGAGGGCGCACTTGGCACGGTTCATGCGCTTCAAGATGTGAATATCACGGTGAATAAGGGCGATATTTTCGGCGTTATCGGCTTCAGCGGTGCGGGGAAATCGACCCTTGTACGCACGGTGAACCGCCTTGAAAAGCCCGACAGCGGCAGGGTTCTTGTCAACGGAACGGATATTACCACGCTTGCGGCGGGAGAATTACGGCGGGGTCGCCAGGGGATTGGAATGATATTTCAGCAGTTTAATCTGCTGAACACGAAAACGGTGTTTCAAAATGTCGCCGCACCGCTTGTTATAAACAAAATACCTAAAAAGGAAATTGAAAAAAGAGTAGCCGCTTTGTTAAGCTTTGTGGGGCTTGAGGATAAAATTCACACAAACGTAAGCCGGCTTTCGGGCGGGCAAAAACAGCGTGTCGGAATTGCACGGGCGCTTGCGACAGAGCCTGAAATCCTCCTTTGCGACGAGGCGACAAGCGCACTTGACCCGAAAACAACAGATTCTATTCTCGCCCTTTTGAAAAAGGTTAATCAAGAGCTTGGTGTCACGATTTTGCTTATTACGCATGAAATGCACGTTATCCGTGATATTTGCAGTCATGTGGCGGTTATGGACGGGGGGCGGGTGCTTGAGCAGGGGAAGGTGCTTTCTGTTTTTGGAAATCCCCGTCATGAAATAACAAAAAGCTTTGTCAGGCAGGTGATAAACGACAGGCTTCCGCCACGGACGGTTTCGGCGATTCTGCGTGACGGAAGAGAGAATTTTATACTTAAAATAAAGCTTTGCGGCGACACGGTGAACGACCCCTTGCTTTATGATATAACAAAAAAATTCGGCATTTCAAACTCGATTTTGTTTGCAAATGTATGTCAGCTTGAGGGAACAATTTACAGCGTCATGATTGTTCAGTTTTTCGGCGGAAAAGAGCAGGAAGAGCAGATTAAAGCCTATATCGGGCAGAAGGGCTTTTCGGCAGAACGGCTTGCTTTGCCGACGGAGGAGGTTTCAAATGATTGAAGAATTTCTCGGAATAACCACCGAAAGGCTTTGGCTTGCGGCAGGGCAGACGGCTTTTATGCTTTTCTGGGGGCTTATTTTAGGGGCGGCTCTCGGCGTTCCGATCGGGATTTTGCTTACGGTGACACGAAAGGGCGGGATTTTGCGGAACAGTATTGTTTATACCGTGCTTAACTATATCGTGAACATCATTCGCTCGCTTCCGTTTATAATTTTGCTTGTGGCGATTATGCCCTTTACAAAGGCGGTTGTGGGAACAAGAATCGGCACGACGGCGGCGCTTGTTCCGCTTGTGTTCTATATTACACCGTTTCTTGCAAGGCTTATCGAAAGCGCCTTGCTTGAGGTTGACAAGGGAATAATCGAGGCGGCGGAGGCAATGGGGGCCACCCCCTTGCAGATTATTTTCCGCTTTATGCTTCCCGAGGCGCAAAGCTCGCTTGTTCTGGCGGTCACAACGGGAACAATCGGGCTTTTGGGCGCAACCGCAATGGCGGGAGTTATCGGCGGGGGAGGTGTCGGCGACCTTGCATTAACCTATGGTTATCAGCAGTTTAATACCCCGCTTATGGTGACGACGGTTATTGTGCTTATTATTTTTGTCCAGCTTATTCAGGGAATAGGCAATCATCTTGCAAAACGTGTACGAACACGAAAATAAATATAATTTAGGAGGAATAAAGATGACATTAATTCCATATGTGATCGAACAAACCGGCAGAG
>CAZYRV010000021.1:26093-28527 GCA_964649485.1 uncultured Oscillospiraceae bacterium
AGGAGGAAAATCATGATTACTAAGAAAATTTCAGCGGCTTTGGCGGCAATCCTTGCAGTTGCGGGCTTTGCGGGCTGCTCGCAAAATGCTGAATCCGGTTCTGCCGGCGCAGCAACCACGGCGGGAACGGCGGCAGGTTCGACAACGGCGGAAGCTCTCGAGCCTGAAAAAACAGTGCTTAAATACGGCAAGGCTGCCGGACCTTACACGGTGCTTTTTGAGGAGGCAGTCAAGCCTATTCTGGAAAAGCAGGGCTATACTCTTGAGGTTGTTGAGTTTTCAGACCTTGTGCAGAATGATACGGCGCTTAATGAGGGCGAAATCGACTTTAACGTCGAACAGCACACCGCTTATGCGGAGAATTTTAACGCAAGCCAGAACGGCGATTTAACGCCGATTACGCCTATTCCGACTGTTCCGGCGGGGCTTTTTTCAGCGAAATATTCAAGCGTTGATGAAATATTTGACGGAGCAGTCGTCGCCGTGCCGAACGATGCTTCAAATACGGCAAGGGCTTATGCGCTTTTGCAGAAAGCAGGCTGGATTAAGCTTGACGAAAGCAAGGAGCTTGCGACGGTTTCGCAGTCTGATATAGTTGAAAACCCCTACAATATCCAGTTTGTCGAGATGGATTCACTTAATATTCCGCCGACGCTTGACGATTTTGCCTTTGCGGTTATTACGGGAAGCATTGTTTATAATGCGGGAATAGACCCATCTACGGCAATTTTGCAGGAGGATATTCTTGAGCATCTTATTCTTCAGCTTGTCGTTAAGGCGGAAAATAAGGATACAAAATGGGCGCAGGACATAGTTTCGGCATATAAATCCGACGAGTTCAAGGCTTATCTTGCGGAAAACAACAACGGACTTTGGTATGTTCCCGAGGAGCTTCAATAATAGTATTACCGTTATCCTGTAAGGATTAATGAGCAATAGCATAAGCAGGCGGCGGTTTTCCGCCGTTTTGCTGTGGCGCTTATGGTATTTTAAAAATTAAGGGGTTATTATGAGCAGTAATTTTGATGAACTTAAAAAGACACTGACGGGGCTTGATGGCGTTGATGAAAGCGAAAAAAGCTTTTCGTGGGGAGAGAACACAAGGCTTGTCCATGGTTATGACGGCTTTGATGAAAGGACGGGCGCTCCGGGCGTGCCGATTTATCCGAGCACGCTTTTTGCCCACCCTAAATTCGGCGAATCAACAGGCTTTGCGTACAGCCGCTGTGGCAATCCGACACGGCTTGAGCTTGAAAATACGCTTGCAATGCTTGAGCATGGGCTTAAGGCTTGGGCTTTTTCAAGCGGAATGGCGGCGGTTTCAACGCTTTTGAAGCTGTTTAAGCCGGGCGACCATATTCTTGTTTCCGACGACCTTTACGGCGGGACATATCGGCTTTTTACTGAAGTTTATGCACGCTTCGGGCTTGAATTCAGCTTTGCCGACACAACGAATGCCGAAAAAACAAAGGCGGCGCTTCGTCCGAACACAAAGGCACTGTTTATTGAAACGCCGTCAAACCCTATGATGAAGGTGACGGATATAAAAGCGGCGGCAGACCTTGTTCATGAGATCGGCGGAGTGCTTATTGTTGATAATACGTTTCTTTCGCCGTATTTTCAAAAGCCGCTTGATTTCGGCGCTGATATTGTCGTCCACAGCGGCACGAAATATATCGGCGGGCATAACGACGTTATGTCGGGCTTTATAGTTGTGCGGGAAGAAGCGCTTATAGAGCCGATTTTCATGCTTTCAATGTCGGAGGGCGGTATGCTTTCGCCGTTTGACAGCTGGCTTACGCTTAGAAGCCTTAAAACGCTTTCCGTAAGGCTTGAGCGGCAACAGCAGAACGCAATTAATATCGTTGAGTTTTTGAAAAAGCATAAGAATGTAGAGGCGGTTTATTATGCAGGCGACCCCGACCACCCCGATTTTGAGCTTTCGAAAAAGCAGACCAGCGGCTTTGGCGGAATGGTTTCTTTTAGGCTTGGCAACGGGGTTTCGGCGTCGGAGGTGCTTGACAGGCTCGGGCTTATTTTATATGCGGAAAGCCTTGGCGGCACGGAAACGCTTATGACTTATCCGCTTGTCCAGACACATTCGGCGATACCTGAGGAAATCAGAAACAGGCTTGGTGTTGATGAAAGGCTTTTGCGGCTTTCCGTCGGAATCGAGGACGTAAACGACCTTATTTCCGATTTGGAACAGGCATTGAAGTGAAAGGAAATTTATAGAAAAAAGATTGCATTGTTTTGCACACCCCACCTGTGCTATTATGTAACATGAGGAAGCAAGAGAGGAGGAGTTTATTGATTTGACGGTTGATGAATTTCTGGACAGCAAGAACGGCGAGTTTATGAAGTTTGCCGAGCTTTTCACCGAGAAAATAACCGATGAGGAGCTTATTGACATGCAAGAAAAGAAGATCATATG
>CAZYRV010000022.1:0-4115 GCA_964649485.1 uncultured Oscillospiraceae bacterium
TTGTCCGTGCCGCTCGGCTTATCTGTTGAAGCGGGAGACGGACTGACGGTTGTGTCAAGCGACGGCGCCGAAGTCTTATCTTCCGGCTGCTCGGTGACAGAAAATGTTGAAATGCCGTCAAGAAGAAGGATTATTTCGCCCTGAGCGCCGGAGTCAGGAGCATATTCAAGCGCAGTATTAAGCGCTTCCTCCGCCTTTTCAGGCTTATTGCTTTTAAGGTAAACCTCATACATTCCGAGATAAGCCTTTGTTTCTCTTGAATCAATTTCGGCGGCAGTCTTGTAAAAATCAAGCGCCGCATCATAATCGCCCTTATTAAGGGAATTTTCGCCCCTCTCAAGGTTATATTTTATACTGTTGCCGTTCGTTTGGGAAACAGCCGCAAAAACAGAATAAACACACGCCGCAAGAACAACAACCGTCGCCGATAAAACACCAATTTTAGGCTTTGAAAGCTTCATGTCAATTCCCCCGATGATATTATTTTGCGTCTATGCCAATCTGATAAAACATTCTAAGAATAATCACAAGCGCCTGAAATGCACTTTGAATATCCTCCGAATTTTTTATTGATATACAATATTATTATAGTAAAATATTCCAAACTAACTGTTATATTGCCGTCCGAAACGAAAATACGATTTACTCGTTTCGTATACAGTTTCACATAAAACATTATATCACAATATTAAAATATTGTCAATAATATATAGAAAATTACTTGCAAAAGTTTATCATGGTTAATGTATATTCCATAAAAACCAAGTACAAGCTGAGTAAAAGCAAGATTTACTATTTATTGTCTGCCGAAAATAAGAGTTAAAATAAGAAAAATAACCGGCTGGTGAAGCACGTAAATCCAAAGGGTATAGCGTCCGACGGTTGCAAGAAACTTAAAGCGGGTGTTATAGAAAAACCTTGGCATGGCATTTTCCTTGACATAGACTCCGAAAAACGCACCGCCCAGAAAAACAAAAATCCATGGGAAAATAGGGAAATAATCGCTGCTGAAAAAGGACGAGCTGTGCATTCCAAGCGGGAAAAATGCGTCTGTTTTGTAAAGTACACTGGGCAAATCAAGCTCGAGAAGCCCCGGAAAGCCGATCACTCCCGCATATACCCGCATAGTGAGTATATAAAGCAAAACGCAGGCAATCACACCGATAAACGGCGGAATCTTGTCGAAAATTCCTTGCCAAACCCCGAAAATCATCATGCTTATTCCAAGAAAATGGAGGATTCCGAAAACAACTATCAGATTCGGAACGGCGATTGCCGTCACAAAGGTTATGACCATGCCGATAAAAAAGCAAAGAATGCCTCGCTTCATGTTATTGCGGGAATATTGACTGGCGACACCGGACACAAAAATGAAGGTGCCGGCAAATATATCCCTGATTACGTCAAACCAAGACGTGAAAAATATGGGTACATCAAAGCCGAAATAGCTGTGAAGCGTATACATAAAATGGTATACAACCATGCACAGGATTGCAAAGCCTCTGACCTCATCAAGCAAGCCTACCCGCTTTTTTTCCATGACCCCTCCGTTAATTTTTATTTTTCAAAGCTTCTACGCCTTTGTTTTCACTTCGGCAGGACTCGGCAAAGCCGTTTCTTTATTGTGCGGATTGGCAAGATATGGCGGTATTGTCGCAAGCAAAAGCACCAAACAACCCACAAGCTCAAGCCAGAACAACGACGGAAGCGCCCTTGCAAAAGGATAAAGCTCATAAATAAAGTCGGGAAGCGATGAAATCATTATATAATTTGTGTTAAATATGGTATTAAATACCGACATAACCATTATCAGAGCGTTGCCGACGAAAAAAGCCTTGATTCCGCTTAAAAAACCGCTTGGATAGCCGAAAACAAATAAGCAAAACGTGCTGAACAAAAGCATTATGTGATGACTTATTATGAACTGATAAAATAAATAGCCGTCATAGCTTACAGCCAAATCAGGCCAAATCATTGCGGGAATCGGCCCGACTAATGTGAAATAATACACGATTGAATACAGATTATGCTTATTATCTGTAAAAAGTATGTAAATCATGAAAAAGTTAGTAATAAAACACAGGTGAAGCGGCAGGTCTACCTCAAAGGTCCACTCACCGATAATTATTTTAGAGATGTAATGAATAAGCATATTTGCAAGTAAAACCCACCCCATGACAAGCTTGACAGAACGCTTGTTTGCTGTTCGAGCAAGCCTTTTCCTGAAAATAATTACAAGTGCTATCAGGACAATGATTCCGATGGATAAGCCAATATGCAGAGGCCCGAAAACCTCAAGCCTGACCGTTTCTGCATTACTGAAAAATTTTCGCATAGCGCCTCCGCATAGTCTACAAATCAAAATATGGAATTTTTATAATATTATTACTGAGCTAAAACCGAACACTAATCTTTGATGCTTTTGATTTTAACCTCGGGTGAAACATCACTTTCATAGTCAACGCCCTTAGCTCCAAAGCCGAACAAGCCGTAAAAATCAGACCAAAAGCCGTCCAAATCGGCGACCTCGCCAAGGGTTTCCTCGCTTATTGTTTCCCATGCCGCACGAACAGCATTCTGGTTTTCATCACGCATTTCCCAATCATCAAGCCGAATCATGCCGTTTTTATCAAGAACTGCCCCATCAGAAAGCTTTTGAGCAAAAAGACGGTGCATTTGCTCTATACAGCCCTCATGGCTTCCATTCTTCTTCATTATTTTGTATAAAATAGAAATATAAAGCGGAACAATAGGAATCGCCGCGCTGCTTTGCGTGACAAGCGCTTTGTTAACCGAAATATAAGCCTTAAGTCCGACCGCTGAAAAGCGCTTAGTAAGCGCCTTTGACGTTTCAAAAAGATGCTTTTTTGCCTGTCCGATGCTTCCGTTTTTGTAAATAGCGTGCGTAAGCTCCGGTCCTATGTACGAAAACGCAACTGTTCTCGCATTCGGCGCAAGCACACCCGCCTCAGAAAGCGCTTCAATCCACGCTTCCCAGTCCTCGCCGCCCATAACCTTAATCGTCGCCGCAAATCAATGCTTTTGTTGGTAAAAGGTTCGCCCACCGTCTTTAAAACAGAGCTGTAAACAGTTCCGTCTGGCATGGTTCTCCTCGGTGCGGCAAGGCTGTAAATCACGGTGTCAACACTTCCCAAATCTGACTTTATTATATCGATAACACGCTTTTTTACGTCGTCGGAATAAGCATCTCCATTTACAGTTTTTGCATAAAGCCCGTCAGCCGCCGCAAGCTCTTCAAAAGCGGCGGTATTATACCAGCCCGCCGACCCTGTGCGCCCTTCCGCCCCCGCTTTGTCGAAAATAACGCCAAGCGTCGCCGCTTTTCCGGAAAAAGCCGCCGTTATCCTTGCGGCAAGCCCATATCCCATAGAAGCGCCGATTACAAGCACATTTTTCCCCGCAAAAACATCCTGCCTTGCCCTTGAATAATCAGCCATTTCTTTCACAAAAGCGGCACAGCCCTCAGGGTGGGCAGTCGTGCAGATAAAGCCTCTCGTCTTTGGTTTTATAATCATTTGTATACCTCACTGTAAATATAATACTTATTTTAACAAGAAAAAATTCTTTTGTGGAAAAATTATACGCTTTTGTTCAACCGAATCAATTCATTCACAATTATAAACAACGATTTTTTAACGCTATTATCGTATTTTATTATTGTTCAGCAGTCATTATTATAACATTTTAAAATAAAAAGGTCAAGTCTGCCGAAAGCAAAATTGCTGTCGGAAATCTTACAATTTACACAGCAAACGCTCATGATCAGCTTCACAATTTTTCCTTTTTCGACATATAATATGCAAGGCGGACTCCGCCAAGAATTGCGTTCTAATCTGAAAAGGTGATATAATGGACATCTGCTGTGAATTTCTAAATCTGATACATTGCCCGCCGGCGCTCAGGGCGAGGATTGTCGGCGGCTGTGATTTTCCTTCAATCTGCGGAACTGTTGAAATTTTCCAAGGTTGCTCGGGCGTATACATTGCCTCCTGTATAGAAGGCTTGCCGCCTGGGAAAGTTTTGGGCTTTCATATACATTCTGGAGAATGCTGCTGCGGCGGCTGTGGAAAAGACCCGTTTCCGAATACAAAGGG
>CAZYRV010000022.1:4174-6304 GCA_964649485.1 uncultured Oscillospiraceae bacterium
TATGCCGCCGCTTTTCACAAACTGCGGCTGTGCTTTCAGCGTAGTTTATTCCGACCGCTTTTGTGCCGCTGATGTATGCGGCAAAACTGTTGTGATTCATGCCGGAGCTGATGATTTTCGTTCTCAGCCAAGCGGTAATTCTGGCAGAAAAATTGCTTGCGGAAAGCTTAAGCCGTGCTGACAGCGGACAGAGCCGAAAGGCTCTGTTTTTCTAGCAAAAGCGCATTGCATAAAATAACGTTTTTGAAATAAACTCCCAGTTTATCAACCTTTAAGATGAAAATTGCTCTTTTAAAAACATTCTGACCTTTGCGGCAAGATAAAACGAGCCGCCGACAAATAAAATCCCGTCCCCCATCGAAGAAAGCCCATTTCTAACCGCTTTTTCAGCGTCATGAACAACACTTATATTATTGCAAAAGCCGCTTGCCGCCCTCGCCGCATCAATTGCGGATACAGAATTTTCCGAAAACCCGTCGGTAAAAATAACCCTCTCGGCAACAGGCAAAAGCAAGGCTAGGCTTTTTTGATAGTCCTTACCCATAAGCATACCGATCACGGCGGTCACAGGCTTGCCCTGCGCCGCAAGCGCCCTTGCCGCCGCCGCAATACCCTGAGGATTGTGCGCCCCGTCGAGAATTACAAGCGGATTTCGGTTTATAATTTCCATTCTTGCGGGGAGAACAGCCGCCTTTAAACCCGCCCGCAACGCATTTTCGCTTACTTCAACGCCTGTTGCTTTAAGCGCCTCTATTGCTGTAACTGCGTTTTGAATTTGGTGTTCGCCGCACATGGATATTTCAATATTTTCCATTTCGCCATACGAAAATATACTTCCCAATACGCTTGTTTCCAAAACGTCCGCTTTGTTTGAATCCGCAACGGTAAGCTCTGCCCCAACGGCTTCACAGCGCCGTTTAATAACGCTCATAATGCTATCGCCGTAATTTGCGGCAACGACTTTTCCGTTATTTTTGATAATACCTGCTTTACTTTCAGCAATTTCCTCCACCGTATCGCCAAGAATTTCCGTATGGTCAAGCCCGATAGATGTGAAAACGGCGGCAAGCGGCGTTTTTATGACGTTTGTACAGTCAAGCGCACCGCCGATTCCAGCCTCAAGGCAGACAATATCAGTGTCCTGCTCTTTATAAAATAGAAACGCAATCGCCGTTATAATCTCAAATTGGGAAAAGCTTCTGTCATCGCATTCAAAAACGGCTTTCGAAACGCTTTTACAATGCTTTTCAAGCTCGGCAATACTTATATTTTCGCCGTTAAGCTGAATCCGTTCTGTAAAGCATTCTACATATGGCGACGTATATTTTCCCACACGAAAACCCGATGCCTGAAGTGCACGGGCACAGTATTCTGTAACCGAGCCTTTGCCGTTCGTGCCGACAATATGTATAAATTTCAAGTCGTCCTGAGGATTTCCAAGTCTGTCCATAAGCGCTTGAAACCGCATTAAATCACGAACAGGGCTTCCCGACTTAGAGAAGCCCCCTATAAATTCCAAGGCGGAATTAACATTTTCCGACATACTATTCCTCTTTGAATTGCTTTGCACTTTCCTTGAGCATATCAAGGAAAATCTTAGCATATTTATTAAGCCTTATCCCTTTACGAAACAGCGCAACGTCCTTGTTTAAAAGCTCTGAATTAATACACGGAAGCTGGACGAAACCGCTTTGCTCTGGGATTCCCTTCGGCATTGGCGAAATCCACATATAGCTTCCCTCTATGCGCTGAAGCATATTATACTGGCTTCCTCGGTCGAAAACAAAAACACGCTTTGGCTGGTTTAAAAGCTCTGCGGGGCGGTTGATTTTGCTTACGTCAACAGAAGGTGTCTGAAAGTCGCCGTGCACGATCTCAACAAAGCCGTCAAGGTCGTGATAAGCAATTTCCTTTTTCGTTGCCAACGGGTGATTTTTTGACATAAGCAGGCACATTTTAAAGCTTGTAATCGGCTCTGCCGAAAGCTTATAACCTCTAATCTGGCTTAGAAAATAATCCTCATAAATGCTTTGATAGCGTATAATTCCAATGTCGCTTGCCCCCGAAACAACATTATTTATAGAGCGCATAGAAGACGACTCCCAAAACCTAGCATTGATTTTATCCTCT
>CAZYRV010000022.1:6335-8408 GCA_964649485.1 uncultured Oscillospiraceae bacterium
GAGGAAACGGCAAATTCAATCCCCTTTTCCTCCTCATGCTTGTAAAGAGATTCAAGCTCATCAATCTGCGACAGAATAGTTTTCGCATAGGAAAGAAACTCCTTGCCCTTAGGCGTGGGAATTGCGCCTTTTGCGGTGCGCTTGAAAATGGTTATTCCTATCTCGTTTTCAAGCTCTTTTATAGCCTTGCTCAAATTCGGCTGACCCATAAAAAGGTTCTGTGCCGCCTTAGTAATTGAGTTTGTTCTCTCAACCTCAACAACATATCTTAAGTGTAAAATATTCATTTGCTCCCGCCTTTGCACTTATTTAATCACTGCCGTGTCGCCGCTTTTTAAAGGGTCGCTAAAGCGTGCCGCCAAGCCGTTAAGCGTTAAAACCAAGTCCACGCCGCGCTCTGCCACATCAATATCCGTATAATTGAACAGCTCTAAAAACATATAGGGCGAGCCGTCCGCCTTAGTCGGAAGCGTGATGAGTCTGCCATTCAGGCTTATTTCGATATTATCTCCAAAGCCTGCGCCCGCCGCCGAAACCGTATGTTCGACAGCGTAAACAGCTTCTGCCTTGCCCTGTCCAAAGCTTATGACATCGCCGTCGCAAAGCTTATAGAAGTCGTTTATCCTGATTCCGCCGACGCTGTAATATATATCCGACATTTCAATTTGCAGGCTTGAAAGCAGGTCGCCAAGCGTATGTATATTCGAAACCTCAATTTCATCACCGTTTTGGATTTCCCTGTCCTCAAAAATTTCCATTCCGTTCAGCTTTAAAATAGTTCCGATTTTATGCTTTTCGCCGCCAAACTCAACCGTACCCGCACCAATTCCCGTTATATCAACAAATTCAGAGATTTTTGCGTGTGCGTCCTCACCGCTTACTGCGGGGACAAAGCCGACCTTGTCGCCCTGTGTAACCGTTGAGTTAAGCGATGCGGGCTGATTGTTGATACGGATTTCAGCGGGAGTGAGAATTTCGCCCTTTACAAGCTTTTTCACACCGTTGACGGTGAACGCAACGCTTTTTCCCGAACGTCCGATAACCTGCGCCGATTTTATTCCCGCAAGCGTAAAAAGCTCGAACACGGTGAGCTGTTTCTTGTTAAAAACACGGATTTTTTCGCCGTTTAGCGTAATCGTCGAAAAATCATAGCCTTGATTTATGTGCTCGGTAACGGCGATTCCGATTGGGGTAACAAATTCCGGTCCAAGCTTTCCGCCGCTGTATTCAAGATTTTTAATAAAATCAGTGCTTCCGACGGCAACCCTGCTCGGATCAACCGAAAGCTGTTTTGCAACAAGCTCTGCAAGCCCTTTCGTCCGGCTTCCGCCGCCGACCAAAAAAACCGCCTGCGGCTCTTTCCCGTTTGCTTCCACAACGGAAGAGCTTATCATGTCGGCAAGGTTTTTCACCGAAGCGGAAGCCTTTTCGTAAAGCGCTTCGGAGGTTATTTCATGAGTTATTCCAAAAATATCTCTATATAAAACGTTTTCGCCCTCGCTTTGCTTCATTGACTCTGCCATATTAAAATCCACAAGTAAGGTTTTTACAATTTCCTCGGTTATTTCATCACCCGCAACCGTCGCCATTCCATAGGCGACAATCGCCCCATCACGAGCGACCGCAATATCGGAAGTACCGGCGCCAATATCAACTAATGCAATGTTTATAAGCCTGATTTCAGGCGGAATAATCACATTCATTGCGGCAGGCTTTCGACGACAGGGCTCGGCAAAAATGCGGCGATAACCTCAACCGTCGCCTTGCTTCCCTTGTGTCCGTCAAGCTTTGAAAGCTTATAATCATCAAGCTCATAGCGCACAACCGTATGCCCGACACAATAAAAAAGCGTTTCATCGCCGCCCTGCTTGTCAATAAGCGCCTGCGCTTTTTGCACAGCCTCAATTTCCATGGATTTAACGTGCTCTTCTGAAATCGAGTCAAAGCCCGAAACGTCAAATTCCGCAACAGCTCGGCTTGTCTTGAGACAAAAGTGTCCAGCGCCGCAGAGTCATCCCTTGCGTTATCTTTCATAGCGGGCTCTCCTATATCCCGATGACCGTCCAGATATAT
>CAZYRV010000022.1:8418-11024 GCA_964649485.1 uncultured Oscillospiraceae bacterium
GCGCTTTTCAAGGGCTTCACGAACGGTTTTCGCAACCTTTGCGACCTGCTCTATATCCTCAATCTGCCCGTCAATCATCGCCCTTTTATAATGCTCGGCGACTTCTATATCCAAAATCCGGAATTTATCCTCAATTTGTTCGCCGATAATGCCGACAATCGTCCTAGTACCGATATCCAAGGCAAAAACAAGCTTACCCTGCGACTTTACTCGAGGGCTTTTTGCGGCGGTTTTTTTAGCCGTATTTTTCTTTGAGCTAGTCACGCTTTTGCCTTCAGCACCAGCTTTCGGCGGGCGGCCTCTTTTTTTCGGAGCGCCTTCTGTGCTTATCATAACATCTCTCCTTGCGTATTCCCACAAGGCATGGGAGAATTTGAGGTTTATAATCTAATTAAACTTATTGTATCATATTTCAAAGATAAAATCAAACATTTTTATGTATTTTGCAAATAAAATTATATTGTCACGCAACAATTTTGTGCTGATTTTTCACTTTATGTAAAATAACGCAGGAGGTTTTCACATGAAAAAGACCATTTTATCGATTATTATCGCAATGCTTTTAGGCAGCTGTTTCGCTCTGGAAACAAATAATTCCAGCCCCATCGCAATCACCTATGAGAATGTTGAGGGAGAAAACCCGTCCGACTTCGAAAAAAGCGACATTATCCTTGTGAAGCAGTACATAAATTATGCCGCAGGATATCAGAACAATGGCTTTTTTATCGACAGCAACGGCTTTTGCTATGCTTACGATTTTTCAGGCACATACGGCGACGTGCAAGATGAGCAACTGTATAACAACGAAAATTTTGCCGCCAATCTAATCTCTATTGCCGAAAAGAGCGTTCCTTATAAAAAAATTGATGAAGAAAGCCTGCAAATTATCAAGGAGAAAATTACAAGTATAGACCCGAATGCTCAAATCACATCAGAGCATAATGCCTATGACGCCGGACAACACTCATGGTATGCCGTTTTAAGCAACGGAAACGTTGTCCTGCTCGGAAGTGTAGGCGATTATGATAAAGCTTCTCAGGATTCTGCAGCTCGGTATATCTATTCAATGCTCACACAATAATAATGTTGGGTTGACTGCTTTCTGACACCCTGACGCTGTAAAACAATGCTGTTTTGCCCGTTTTACCGCAATTTCAGCTGCATCAGCAAAATAAAAAAACCGCTTAACTCTCAACGTTAAGCGGTTTTTAACTGGAGCTGGAAACGTGACTCGAACACGCGACCTGCGCATTACGAATGCGCTGCTCTACCAACTGAGCTATTCCAGCGTTGCCGCAAAATGCGGCATATTATTAATAATTCTTTGCAAGCTCTGCAAAATAAGCCTGCGGGTGATCGCAAACAGGGCATTTTGCCGGCGCTTTTTTGCCGATATGTATATGACCGCAGTTTCTGCACTGCCAGATAACGTCGTTATCTCTCGAGAAAACAAGCTCGCCCTCGACGTTCGCCAAAAGCTTGCGATAGCGCTCTTCATGCTCTTTCTCAATCTTTCCGACCATCTCAAACAAAGCGGCTATGCGGGTAAAGCCCTCTTCACGGGCGATTTTCGCAAAGCCCGCATACATATCCGTCCACTCATAATTTTCACCGTCAGCCGCATCCTTAAGATTTACGGTTGTGGTGGGAATATCATTTTCATGCAAAAGCTTGAACCAAATTTTTGCGTGCTCTTTTTCATTATCGGCAGTTTCGAGGAAAAGCGAAGCAATCTGCTCATATCCCTCTTTCTTTGCCTTTGATGCGTAAAAAGTGTACTTGTTGCGCGCCATAGATTCACCTGCAAAGGCAGCGTGCAAATTTTGTTCGGTTTTTGAACCCTTAAGCTCCATTTTACCCTCCTTGTTTCAGTGTAAATCCAAAAAATTTTCGGATTACATATGCCTGTCCGATACTCAAACACCGCTTATTTATTTTTTTGCGGCTCTAATTATTATACACGAAAGCAGTCTGTTTGTCAATAGAAAATTATGCTGTTGCGAAAAAATCCTTCACGGCTTTCAATCAGCAAAACCACTGTCGATAAGCTCTTTATATGATTTGATAAAAATATCGCTTGACAAACGGATTTCTTTATCGTTTGCCGCAAAAACTTCATCAAAAATGCCAATAACATTAAAACCTGCCATCTTTGCCGTTTGAACACAGTGAAGCGCATCTTCAAAAACCCAGCATTCCTCGATTTTACCGCCAAGACGTTCTGCCGAGCGCAGGTAAATATCGGGATAACGCTTATTTTTGCCGACCTCAAGGGTATTTATGACAAAATCAAAATATTTCATCATATCAAGCCGCCCAAAAGCAAGCTCCGCCATTTTTTTATCGCTTGCCGTGGCGACACACATAGGAATGCCCGAAGCCCTACAAAGCTCTAAAAACTCGATTACATAGGGCTTTGGCATGATTCTGCTTCTATAATTTTCAAGCATATATTCGTTTATCCCCGTCATAATCTCAAAATCTGTATATTGCAGATTATAGGCGGCACGAAAATGCTCACAGCATTCCTCCGTCGTCATCGCACGTATAGTTTCATTAATCGAAACAGGCGGATTATAGCCCAAGCCCTTGAGATAATCATAGGC
>CAZYRV010000022.1:11041-18152 GCA_964649485.1 uncultured Oscillospiraceae bacterium
TTCCGTCCATGTCAAAAATAAGGTATTTTTTCGCCATTTCGCCTCCTGTCGTCACTTTTTAAGCTCGGAAATGGACTGTAAAAGCTTTTCCATCTTCTCCTGCGCTTTCGCAAGCTTTGCCCTTTCGTTTTCAACCTGCTGTGCCGGCGCTTTTGAAACAAAGCCTTGATTATTAAGCTTGCCTTGGGCAAAATCAATGTCCTTCTGAACGCTTATACGTTCTTTTTCAAGGCGCTCAAGCTCTTTTGCCGTGTCAACAAGCTCGCCAAGCGGCATGAAAGCTCTTGCGCTGTCGGTTACGACCGTGACCATTTTCTCGTCGGGAACATTGCCGCCGACGTAAAACTCTCCCGCTCCCGCAAGCTTTTCAAAAAACGGTGCGGCAGAGATGAAAATTTCAGGAAAGCTTGTTTCGACGTACAAACGAACCTTTTTCGACGGCGGAACATTAAGCTCAGAGCGCTGGGTGCGGATTGCGGTAATTAAGGCGATAACCTTGTCAAAGCTTTCCTCATCAGCCTTAAAGTTGAGCTTTTCGTCGTATTCACACCACGGCTCAAGCATGATGCTATTTGAATTTTCAGAAATGCTCTGCCAGATTTCCTCGGTGATAAACGGCATAAACGGGTGAAGAAGCTTTAAAATGCCCTGCATAACGTAAACAAGCACGTTTTGCGCCGCCAAAGCGGTTTCGCCGCCCGCCGAAATTCTCGGCTTTGTAAGCTCTATATACCAGTCGCAGTAAACGTCCCATATAAAGCTGTAAATTTTTTGCACGGCAACGCCGATTTCATAGCTTTCAAGATTGTCCGTGACCTCTTTCACAAGGGTGTTAAAGCGGCTTAAAATCCATTTATCCTCGGTTTCAAGCGCTTTTGGCAGACTTGCGCTTCCGAAATCCTCGGGAAGATTCATCAATATATAGCGTGAAGCGTTCCAAAGCTTATTTGCAAAATTTCTCGACGCTGTGACCTTGCTTTCCGTCCAGCGCATATCGTTTCCGGGGCTGTTTCCCGTTACAAGGGTAAGACGGAGCGCATCAGCACCGTATTTGTCAATAATTTCAAGCGGGTCGACGCCGTTTCCGAGAGATTTGCTCATTTTTCTGCCCTGCTCGTCACGGACAAGCCCGTGAATAAGCACATCGGAAAAGGGCTTTTTACCCGTATGCTCATAGCCGCTGAAAATCATTCGAGCAACCCAAAACGGAATAATATCATAGCCTGTGACAAGGGTTGATGTCGGGTAGAAATAGTCAAAGTCGGCTGTGTGTGTGCCTTTACCCGTCCAGCCAAGGGTTGAAAAGGGCCAGAGTGCCGAGCTGAACCATGTGTCAAGCGTGTCGTCGTCCTGAACCATTGCGCCGCCGCATTTCGGGCATTTTTCAGGCTTTTCCGCAGAAATAACCTCATGCCTGCAATCGGGGTTTTGGCAATAATAGGCAGGGATTCTGTGCCCCCACCAAAGCTGGCGGGAAATGCACCAGTCACGAATATTTTCCATCCAATGCAGATAAGTGTTCTCGAAAAGCTTAGGCACAAAGCGAATATCGCCTGTTTTTACGCCCTCAATCGCAGGCTCTGCAAGCTTTTTCATAGAAACAAACCATTGAAGGCTTGCCTTAGGCTCGACAACCGTTCCACAGCGCTGACAGGTGCCGACGTTGTGAACGTGTTCCTCAATTTTTACAAGCAAGCCAAGCGCTTCCAAATCGGCGACAATCTGCTTTCTGGCGGCATAGCGGTCCATGCCAGCGTATTTACCGCCGTTTTCGTTGATTTTTGCGTCGTCGTCCATAACGCTTATAACAGGAAGATTATGGCGAAGCCCGACCTCATAGTCGTTCGGGTCGTGGGCGGGGGTGATTTTAACAACACCTGTTCCGAAATCCATTTCGACATATTCGTCAGCGATAACAGGAATTTCCTTATTGACAAGCGGAAGCGTCACCATTTTGCCGACAATGTTTTTATAGCGTTCGTCGTCCGGGTGGACGGCGATTGCCGTGTCGCCGAGCATTGTTTCGGGGCGGGTCGTCGCAATTTGGACAAAACCGGAGCCGTCGGCAAGAGGATAATTAATATGCCAGAAAAAACCGTTTTGCTCGACATATTCACATTCAATATCAGAAATGGACGTGCGGCAATTCGGACACCAGTTTATAATCCGCACTCCGTGATAGATAAGCCCCTTGTTGTAGAGGTCGATAAACACGCTCTGAACCGCTTGAGAACAGCCCTCGTCAAGGGTAAAGCGTTCTCTCTCCCAGTCGCAGGACGAGCCAAGCTTTTTAAGCTGTTCGACAATTCTGCCCGCATAAAGTCTTTTCCAGTCCCAAGCACGGTCAAGAAAGCCATCTCTGCCGACATCGTCCTTAGAAAGCCCCTCCGCCTTCATTGCGTTTACAATTTTTGCCTCTGTTGCAATGCTTGCGTGGTCAGTTCCCGGAAGCCACAGTGCGGAATAGCCCTGCATTCTCTTGAATCGAATCAGAATATCCTGTAAGGTATTGTCAAGAGCGTGTCCCATATGAAGCTGCCCCGTAATATTCGGCGGCGGCATCACTGTTGTAAACGGCTTTTTCTGCGGGTCGATTTCAGCCCTAAAGCACTTTTTTTCTTCCCATTCGTGATAAATTCTGTCCTCAAATTCTTTCGGCGAATAGGTTTTCGCAAGTTCTTTTCTCATATTTCATTCCCTTATTTTGTTTGTATTTTTGCTTTAGCATTAAATAATATTATAGTATATCAAAGCAGTTATGTCAAGTTTATTCTTGCCGCCGCCGCTTAAAAAGGTTTTATCTCATTGTATAAAACTTCCAATCCTGTCCATAATCACTTTACTAAGAGGTTAAAAGCAGCGAAACTATATTTCAAAAAATCAGACAGCGGAGGTTTTAGCATGAAAACACGGCTTTCAGACATATCAATGCTTATGGGCGCAGTCGTCGCTGTGGTTATGGCGGCATTCGGAGCGTTTTCACGGGAATGTGAGGCGCTTGAGCCTGCGCTTTTGCGGCTTCATATAATGGCAAATTCGGACAGCGCAGAGGATCAGACGCTTAAGCTTGAGCTTCGTGACCATATGCTCGGCATTTTTATCGAGGACTTTAAAAATGCTCAAAGCATTGACGAAGCAAAGGCGATTGCAAGCGAAAAAACAGCGGAATATTCCGCAAAAGCAACAGAATTCGTTCATTCGAAGGGCTTTGATTATGACGTAACCGCAAAGCCGGTCGAAATGTATTTTAACACCCGTGAATATGATGAATACACAATTCCAGCAGGAGTTTACTCTGCCCTGCGCTTTGAAATAGGAAGCGGAAAAGGGAAAAACTGGTGGTGCGTGATGTTCCCGAGTCTTTGCCTGCCCGCCGCATCGGATTATGAGGATTTAAGCGAAGACGACATTTCAAAGCTGAGCAAGGACGAGCTTAAAACGTTCAGAACCTTTAAAAAAGAGGGGCGATTTCAGGTTAAGTTTGCTGTTTATGAGTTTTTTAAAGGCTTGCTTTGCTAGGCAATTGTAAAATTTTAATCAGAAATCCGTCGTACGACGGATTTTTTTATTTTTCACTTATAATTCCGAAAGCTGACACCTTTTAACGCTGAAACATATAATGAATATAATACACAAAAAGTGTAACTTCGCAGGAGGAAATATGGGAAAAATATTATTTCAGGCAGAGCTTACGACAACAGCACAGCTTGACATGAATGAAAATGTTGTTTTTGATAATGTGATTACAACCAGCGGAGATATTTTATACAACTCTGGTACAGGAGAATTTTTAATTTCGCAAAACGGCGGATATAAGGTTGAATGGTGGGTTTCGGTTCAGTCAAACCGGTCAACGAACGGCACAGGATTTGTGATAGTCACCACTGACGGATTAATTGCAACAGGCAATTCTCAAATTCACACTAACCAAGTAAACGGCTTTGCAATTCTTAACGTAGACGACCAGCCTGTATCCTTCAGACTTAGAAACAACAGCGCCGGCACGCTTTATATAGGCACAGATGTTCCCGTAAAAGCTTCTATTGCCATTTACGGCGACGACTATGGGACGGCAAGGACGGCTGACCTATGTCTTATGACTACGATGATGGGTAATATTGACACGAACATTGTTTACGGTGAGGGCGGCGGAAATCTCCAAGCCGTTGCGGGAATTGTATTCACAGGCGATTTAGATGTGCGTGAAATCACAAGGCTTTCCTGCTTTGTCGTTCAGGTCGGTGCGATAAACGGCAACTTTCAGATGGCGCTTTTAGAGGCGACTTCACACACAACGGCGGAGGTTATCGCCGTGACAAATATGGTGACGTCCGTTTCGGCGGGCTTGTTTACGCTTCCGCTTACAAGTTCAATCACTGTTATGGGCGAGGGAATTTATTATTTTGCTGTCTATAATCAGGTGAACGCCTGCGAAATCGGCGCTGTACACGCAGGAACAGGCGCTGTCAACGACGCTTATCCGATTAACTTCAGGGTTCAGAACCTTGCAAGCGGCTTTACAATCGGCGATATGTTTACTATGTCTGATGTTTCGCTTGTGAAAACTCCGTGGGTGGCGGGGCTTACGTGATTTTCTTACAGTATTTTCTTGATAATAGTAAAAGCGTGCCGGAAGAAAGCTTTGCTTCTCTCGGCACGCATTTTTTAAGCAATATCAAACACTATTGAATTAAAATCCCAAAATAACTGTAAACTCCGCCTTAACACGCTCGAAAAGCGCTTCCGCAAGCTCCTGCGTTTTGCCTTTCGTGGTGTAATAAACCTTGATTTTCGGCTCTGTTCCCGACGGACGAACAATAACGCTTGCATCGTCCTCAAGATAAAGCGTGAAAACATTCGATTTTGGCAGATTAATTTCAGAAACTTCTCCAGAAACAAGATTTTTCTTCTCCGAGCTTTGATAATCCGCTGTGCCTATTACTTTTTTCCCAGCAATTTCAAGCGGAAACGCCTTTCTGATGTCGGTCATAATCTCCGCCATGCGCTCCATTCCCGCCTCTCCCTCACAGGTAAAGGTAGAAAGCCTGTTGCAGTACACACCGTATTTATCGTACATATTTTTGCGAGCCTGAATGAGGGAAATTCCCTTTGTGCGATAATATGCCGCCATTTCGCAGATAAGCATAGAAGCAACAACAGCATCCTTATCACGGACGTACGTGCCCGCAAGATAGCCATAGCTTTCCTCAAAGCCGAAGATATAGCGGTTTTCCTCGCCCTTTGCCTCAAGAAAGCCAATCTGCTCGCCGATAAATTTAAAGCCCGTAAGCACGTCGATTATCTCAACGCCATAATCCGCCGCAATCGCATTTACAATTGTTGTAGTAACAATCGTTTTTACCGCAATCGGATTTTTCGGCATAGTGCCAAGCGCCGTGCGCTCTTTCGCAATATATTCGAGAAGCATTGCGCCGACTTCATTTCCGCTGAAAAGCTCATAACTGTCGCCGTCGGGAACAGCAATTCCCACACGGTCACCGTCGGGGTCTGTCGCCAAAAGCAAGTCCGGCTTTTCCGTCTTGCAAAGCTCAAGCCCAAGGTGAAGCGCTTCTTCAATTTCGGGGTTCGGATAAGGGCAGGTTTTGAAGGTTCCGTCAGGATTTTCCTGCTCTGGAACAACCACAACTTCTTTTATTCCGATTTCAGATAAAATACGGCGGACGGGCTTGTTCCCCGCACCGTTAAGCGGAGTGTACACAACCTTTAAGCCGCTTTGCGCAACCAAATCGGTATGTATGCCCTGAGCACGCACGTTCTTGATAAAGCTGTCGATTACGTCGTCGCCGATGAAGCTTATTTTTCCGTCAGCCATAGCCGTTTCAAAGGGAATATGCTTTACGTCCTTGAAAATATCAAGAGCATTGATTTTCTCAAGCACAGCCGCCGCCGCATCAAGCGTAAGCTGACAGCCGTCAGCGCCGTATGCCTTATAGCCGTTATATTTAGAGGGATTATGGCTTGCGGTAATGATAATACCTCCGTCGCATTTAAGCTCACGCACAGCAAAGGAAAGCATAGGCGTCGGCATAAGCTCTTTGTAGATATGGACAAAAAGACCGTTCGCCGCCAGAACCTCAGCCGCACTTTTCGCAAAATAGTCAGATTTAATCCTGCTGTCATAGGCAATAGCAACGCTTTTTCCGCCCTTTTCAAGGATATACTCCGCCATGCCCTGCGTCGCCTTGCGGACGGTGTAAACGTTCATTCTGTTTGTGCCGGCGCCGATTACGCCTCTAAGCCCGCCTGTTCCGAACTCAAGCTCTTTGTAAAAGCGGTCGGAAATTTCGGCATTTTTGCCCTCGATTGAAGCAAGCTCTGTCTGCAAATCCGAATCGTCAGCCGCATTTTCTCTCCAGAGCTTATAAAGCTGTTTAATATTTTCCATACTATACCTCGCAAAATCTATTAACGATTTATTATACCACATAAACCGACAAATTGCAAATTATTTTCCGTATTTCCCATTCAATTTGTCAATTATGATATGAGCAACCTTATAAACGTCGCCGCAACCGAGCGTTATTACCAAATCGCCCGCCTGTGCGTTATCCGAAACGTAAGCCGCAACCTCCTCAAACGTCGGAAACCAGCGGCAGCCGTCAATCTTCTCCGCCAAATCCTTGCTGTAAATATTATAGGTGTTTTTTTCACGGCTTCCCATAATTTCCGTGAGGACAACCTTGTCGGCAATTGCCAGAACCCTTGCAAAATCATCAATAAGCGTTGCTGTGCGTGAATAAGTAAACGGCTGATGAACAGCCCAAACCCGCTTGAAGCTCATTGCTTTGGCGGTTTTAAGCGTCGCCTCAACCTCCGTCGGGTGATGGGCATAATCGTCGGCGACAGTTATGCCATTAATATCCGCAAGCCGCTCAAACCGTCTGCCCGTGCCGTGAAAATTTGCAATTCCCTTTTCAATTTCCGTACAGCCGACGGTTATTGCCGCTGCGCAAGCCGCAACCGCATTAAGCACATTATGCCTGCCGGGGACAAAAATGGAAAGCCTTTTTTTGCCATCGGGAAAGTTCAGCACAAAGCTTGTTTCAAAATCAGAAACCTTTTCAATTTCGGTGGGGTAAAAATCGTTATC
>CAZYRV010000022.1:18264-18496 GCA_964649485.1 uncultured Oscillospiraceae bacterium
CGCCGTTGTAGATAATATAGTCGGTGGTTTTTTCGCAGAATTTCGTAAATGAGTGAATAAGGTTATCCATCGTTTTGAAATAATCCATATGGTCGCCGTCAATGTTTAAAATAACCGCCGTATTCGGAAACAAGTGCAGGAACGTATCCTTAAATTCGCACGCTTCGCACACCATAAGCTCAGAGCCGCCCGCCCTGCCGCTTCCTCCGATTGATTTAAGCTTGCCGCCGAC
>CAZYRV010000022.1:18514-20219 GCA_964649485.1 uncultured Oscillospiraceae bacterium
GGGTCTTCTCCCGCATCAAGCAATATTTCCGTAAGCATACCGCTTGTGGTCGTTTTGCCGTGAGTTCCGCTTATGCAGATTGCCTGACTGTACCAGCTTGTAACCAAGCCCAGAAGCTCGCTTCTTTCAAGCGTCAGAACACCGCTTTGGCGTGCGGCGATAAGCTCTGGGTTGTCGTCCATGATTGCCGCTGTGTAAATTATTAAATCTGCTCCGTCTATATTTTCCGCCGCCTGTCCCATAAAAACAGGAATCCCCATTTTCCGCACAGCCGCAAGCGTTTCGGTTTCGTTGTTGTCCGAGCCTGTGAGATAAAAGCCCTTTGCATGGAGAATCTGCGCAAGCGGGAACATTCCGCTTCCGCCTATTCCGATAAAATGAATGTGTTTTTTGCCGTCAATGAAGTTGTCCATAAAATCACCTTTATTTCTATACGTTATTGTATATTTTATTCAAACCTGATAAAACTATGAATATAGCCGGCAGCCATCATTTGCCGAAAATGACCGATATATCAAACAACGGAGGTTACAATGGAAATAAGCGATATCAGAATCAGAAAAACCATGAATGAAGGCAGACTTCGCGCGATTGTTTCCGTCACGATTGACAACGCAATCGCAATCCACGACATAAAGCTTGTACAGGGCGACGACAGAATGTTTGTCGCAATGCCGAGCCGCAAGGAGGAGGGCGGGGTTTTCCGTGACATAATCCACCCGATAAGCGCCGATGTGCGTGAAAGAATCGAGCAAAAAATCCTTATGGCATACGAGGAGTATATTCAATAGAATAAATCAAAAATCACCTTATGTCAAGAGAAAAAGCAAGAAAAAGGGCTTTTCGGAATTATCGAAGGCTCTTTTTCTTTTCACAGCCTGTTGAAACAGTATTCCCGATATGTTGAAAACTTTTTGAGAATACTTCTTGAAAACACGTCTATGCTTTTATATAATAAGGTTTACATATTACAAATTACAAAGCGTAAAACTGCCGGCTGAAAACCTTTTCTTAAACTTATTGTATAAGTTTCAACATTCTCCACAGAGTTTTCAACAGTAAAACTGAGTGCAACCCTTGATTCAGCGCTGTTTTTCGAAAATTATGTGAAAAAAGCTTGGGTTATGAACAATTTCAACAGAGTTTTCAACATTTTTTCAAAAGCCATAAAGAAATGCTTTTAAAACATAAAGAAAGGTTAAATTTGAGAAAAACCGCTTGCATATTAATTTAAATACATTTATAATAGAGATATAAATTTATGAAAAGGGGAATTGGCTTGCTTTATATTGAAAATCTCGAAAAAAGCTATAAGGGCTTAAAGGTTTTAAAAGGGCTTAGTATGCACGTCGATAAGGGCGACATTTACGGCTTTATCGGCAAAAACGGCTGTGGCAAAACAACAACGATGAACATTGTCGCAAGCATTATACAAAAGGACGGCGGAAAAATTACGCTTGGCGGGCAAAGCGGCGAAAAAATAAAAATAGGTTATCTTCCCGAAAGCCCCTCCCTCTTTACCTACATGAATGCGGTTGAATATCTCGAATATATCGCCGCCTCCTGTCTGTATAAAGGCGATATAAAGCGCAGAATTGACGAGCTTTTGTCCATGACCGATATGCAGCCGGCAAAGCTTCGCAAAATCAAGGGCTATTCCCGTGGAATGATCCAGCGCCTCGGAAATGCGGCGGCGATATTCAAC
>CAZYRV010000022.1:20229-23761 GCA_964649485.1 uncultured Oscillospiraceae bacterium
CCCCGACCTGCTTCTTCTTGACGAGCCGACCTCCGCACTTGACCCGCAGGGACGGGCTGAGGTTATTTCGATTATTAACAGGCTTCGTGATTTAGGAAGTACGATTGTGCTTTCAACGCACATTCTTTCCGACGTCGAGAGAATTTCCAACAAAATCGGAATAATCCGTGACGGAGTTATTGTCGAAGAAGGCGCAATAAGAGAAATCAAGGCAAAATATGCCCCAAACCAGATTCTGATTAATCTTATTGATTATGATGAGGACGTAAAGAAAAAGGTTTATGACGCTATGTCCGCCGAAGCCTTTTTTGAAAGCATGGCGGCAAACGACGACACAAAAACCGTTATTATCAAAATGCCTGCGGCTTATGACGCAACACGCAGGGTTTCGGAGCTGCTTGTTGCAAACGGGCTTTTATACTCGGATATAAAGATACTCCTGCCCTCTCTTGAGGAAACATATTTTAAGGTGGTGAACGGAAATGCAATTTAAGGCTTGCTTTAAAAAGGAAATGATGCACTATACCCGAAGCTTTAAGCTTTTCGGCGAAATTCTCACTATGGCTTTGATTTTTCTTATGATTGTCGGCTCTATGCTTCTCTTTTCCTCAATGGGCGAAATGTCGCAGTCAGTAATCGACCAATACGGCGAGCAGTCGACCTCCATGACCGAGGAAGAAAAAGCCGAATATGGCATGATATACTCGACAGAGCAAATGGAGATGTCTTTTGACGTGCTTAAAAGCATGAAAACTCAAGGACTGGTTTTCTCGTCATTTTTAGACTCTGTTTTTCAGCTTTTTGTGATTGTTTCAATCTTTTTGATGATGGGAATTGCGGGGAAAGAGCAAAAACAGCGTGCCCATATAATCCCCACGACCTGCGGCATGAGCAATACAAGCTTTGTGCTTACTAAATTTTTGATATATCCGATAAGCCTTGCCCTTATCACGTTTGTAAGCGTTTTCGGCGGCGGCTTGCTTATTAAGCTTATCTTCCCCGAAACCGAAGAAACAGGCGCATATTTCAAACAACTTCAGTCGCTTACGGGAATTGCGCCGACAATAAGCACAACAGGGCTTCTTATGTGCGCAATCATGGCGGCGGCATTCGTACTTTTCATAATCTCATTCCAGTTTATGATTGGCGTAAGCTTTGGCGCTCCCGGAATTGCGGCGATTTTCACAATCGGCTTTAACGTCATTGCAGGCACGCTTTTAAACGCCGCCGAGCTTGACAAATACCAGCCCTTTGCCCTTTCGGCATTGGCGCAGAATTCACAGTATTACGAGCTTCAGGCAAGCGATTCCGTGTTTGTTATAACAATGACTGTTGTGATAACCGTGCTTATTTCCGTGCTGTTTTCGCTTATTACGCTTTTTGCGCTTAATGCCCAGAAAATCAAAAACCAAGAGGATATTCCCGAGTTTTAATCAAAGCTATTGCAAAGCTAAGCCATGGATAAGGTCATACCTTGCCCATGGCTTTATCATTTTGTTCTGACTAAAACGCACGGAAATCCGCTGAATATTCCGCCTCAAGCGAAAGAGAATCCAGCCTGCACGCAACACCATTCACCATTTCGGGATAGCTTTGCAGATAAACAGGGGCGTCTTTGCAAAGCGGGTCAACCTCAAGCACAAGCTTTTGCGGAAAACCAAAACGTTTAAGCCCGATTTCCCATGTTTCTCCGGTGTAAAAGCTGTCTGCGCATTTATTACCGTCGATATAAAGCCGTGCGCCGTCGCCCGAATAGTCAATTTTTAAAAACCAGTCGTCAACCGCTTTTGGAATAATAAGATTAATTTCAAAGCGCTCCGCCCCGTTTTCGGTTTTACCGCAGGCGCAAAACTCGCCGAAGCCTGTAAGCTGTTCGAGCTTTTTCTCATACACAGCAAAAATCCCTGAATCAGCAGCCCTCTTAAACCCGGGCGGAACCGTCGGAAGCGCAGGATAAGCACGAACCGTGAAAATCGGGTTTCTTCCGATCAGGCGATATTTCGCCCCATCAGAAAGAACCACTCCGTCAAAAATAAGAAGATGTTCGCCGAAAAAGCTTGCCCGCCATGCGTTAAGTGCATCACGCCTGCTTAAGGTAACGATTTTCACGCTGTCAAGACTGCCCGAAACGTTATAAACAGGCTCTTTGTCGGTGTAAAACACGTAAACCCTCTCCGTGCCGTTTTCAAATCTGCAAAGCGGGACAGCCGTCGCCGTTTTCAAAACAGCATTCTTCCCAAGAGGCATATTGAACGGGAAAAAGAAGTATTCACCGTCGGCAATATCAATTTCAGCAAAGCTTCCGCCGCCGCATTTTTCGGGTACAGCAAGGCTTACGCCATCATGCTCTGCCATTTTTTTGCGCCGCTGATAATTATTTACGAAAACATAGCCCTGTTCGCCTCGGAAACGATAGCTATAACGCAGACTTTGCAGGTCGTCTGGCTTATCGGGATTGTCAGCAGGAATAACCGCAGGCATTCTGCAAAGCTCTCTGCCAAAATCATGTAAAAACATTGCCAAAAGCTTAAGCTCTTTTGCCGTGTCCGAAAACTGTCCGTATTCACGGATTGCACAGTGAAAATCATAGTTAAGCTCGGGCAAATCGTTTAAATAGCCTGTTGCACGTGACTCCTGAAGCGTTGAAAGCCTGCCGATCGGGTTTGTGCCGCCGTGATACATATAATAGCCAAGCAGGTTACAGCCGCTTCCAAGCTTTGCAAGCGACATTGCCGCAATATCCTGCGCCGCCGCAATCGGTCTGCGGTGATGAGTAACCTGAAGCCCGCCGCCAAGCTCTGCCGTGAGATACGGAAACTTTTTTACGTCAAACGTAATCCCTGCGCCAAGCCCGAGGTCGCTTCCGATATTATGGTCGTTGCGCTCATAGGTGAAAATATAGTTCGGGCTGGGTTCAAGCTCAGTCAAACGCTGGTCCCACGGCGCTTCGCAATAGCCGCCCATCACGGGGATAAGTCCGCCTGTCATTGCCCCGCCCCAGCCTGTCGCCGTATAATAAGGCGTGTCAAAGCCGATTTCCTTTGCCATTTTCGTGAGGGCTTTCATGTGCTTTTCGCCGTCTTCACCCTGAAGCCCGCCGCAATGCCCATATTCATTTTCAATCTGGACGCCGATAATCGGGCCGCCGTCTCTATAAAACAAGCCCCTTGCCTGCTCGTAAATGCTTTCCTAAAAAAGCTTTACCTTTGCTAGATAAGCATCATCGTTTGTGCGTGCCTTTGGATATTTTTTCACAAGCCAGTCCGGAAAGCCGCCGTTCCGCACCTCTCCATGACACCACGGCCCTATTCTGATAAACATTTTAAGCCCGCATTCGCCGATAAGCTTTATAAAGCTGCGCAAATCCCGCTGACCGGTATAGTCAAATTCACCCTCGATTTCCTCGTGATGAATCCAAAAAACATAGCTTGAAACAACATCAACCCCGCCAGCCTTAATCTTTAAAAGGCTTTCCCGCCAATATTCCGTCGGGTATCTGGAATAGTGAAACTCCCCCATAACCGGAAACCAC